>CBDUOW010000060.1:0-9199 GCA_965368945.1 uncultured Gammaproteobacteria bacterium | reverse complement strand
GTCGGCGACAGAGCCGTATCACCTTCCAGCAGCCAAAGATTAAGGTTGGCGACGATCGGCAGACTGGCCAGTACCAGCAGGCCAAAACCGGTAAACAGCATGCTCTTGCCGGTGCGCGGCATCCGTTTGGCGAGAAGATACCCGACCAGCATCAGCAGGATCATTAATCCCGGCGGCAGCAGCAGGGTTTGAAGTGTTTTAATCAGCAGGACTTCCATATCCGTTCAGGCTATGGCCTTATTACTGAATCTTTTTGCCGGCGGCCTGCAGGTCGGCATGATAGGAGGAACGTACCATCGGGCCGCTGGCGACATTAGCAAAACCCAGCGCATAACCGAGCTCTTCCAGTTGCAGAAATTCATCGGGAGTGACATAACGGCTCACGGGCAGGTGGTGCTGGCTGGGTTGCAGGTATTGCCCGAGGGTCAGCATGTTACAGCCGTGGTCACGCAGATCGCGCATCACCTCGGCCACTTCCTCCAGGGTTTCTCCCAGCCCCAACATCAGCCCTGACTTGGTGGGAACTTCCGGGTGGCGGGCTTTGTACTCTTTCAGCAGTTTTAACGACCAGGCGAAATCTGCGCCGGGGCGTGCCTGACGATACAGGCGGGGTATGGTTTCCAGGTTGTGGTTGAATACGTCTGGAGGTGTTTGGGACAGAATATCCAGCGCGACTTCCATGCGACCGCGGAAATCGGGGACCAGGATCTCGATGCCGGTGTCGGGGCTGTGCTGGCGGGTCGCCTTGATACAGGCGGCAAAGTGTCCGGCACCACCATCCCGCAGGTCATCCCGATCCACGGAGGTGATTACCACATACTTCAGTTCCATGGCCTGGATCGTCATTGCCAGGTTTTGCGGCTCATGCGGATCGAGTGGATTCGGCTTGCCGTGGGCGACATCACAGAAGGGGCAGCGGCGCGTGCAGATCTCACCCATGATCATAAATGTGGCGGTGCCGTGACCAAAACATTCTCCAATATTGGGGCAGGCTGCCTCCTCACACACGGTATAGAGATTCTTGTCACGCAGGATTTTTTTCAGACGGGCGACGGCCGGTGTATTGGGCGCCTTGGCGCGAATCCAGCGCGGCTTGCTGAGGGGCTTGTCCGGCTGGACCACCTTGATCGGTATGCGCGCGGTTTTTGACTCGCCTTTCAACGGGTTTGCCGGGCTGGGCAGTACTTCGTCGTTGGCGTCGATGGATTTGCTCATGCTGTCTGATCTGTGGAAGAAATCGGGGCGACATTGTAGCCCAGAATGGTTCTGAGGTGCTCAAGCAGGTGATCGCCGAGCTCCGGCAGGCTAGCGCTAATGCCAAGATCACGGGTCTGGGTCACTGTCATTCCCACATATCCGCAAGGGTTAATCTGTGAGAAGGGGCTCAGATCCATCCTGATATTCAGGGCCAGACCATGGTAAGTCCGGCCCTTTTTGATCCTGAGTCCCAGCGCGGCAATTTTCGCCCCGGCGACATAGACCCCCGGAGCATCCTCCCGGCCTTCCGCCTGGATGCCGTAATCGGCCAGCAAAGCGATGATGGCCTGTTCAATATAACGCACCAGCTCTTTTACCCCGAGATGACGGCGCTGAATGTCTAATAAGGTATACATCACGAGCTGGCCGGGTCCGTGATAGGTGACCTGGCCGCCACGGTCCACCTTGATGACCGGGATGTCACCCGGATTCAGAAGGTGTTTCGCCTTACCATTCAGGCCAAGGGTGAACACCGGTGGGTGCTCGACTATCCATAACTCATCGGGTGTATCCTGGGTACGGGCAGCGGTAAAGGCCTGCATTTCACGCCAGACCGGGACATAATCGCGTTGCCCGAGGTTACGAATGATGAGCGGCTGGGACGGCTGAAGCATGGGGTTGGAGTCATCGGTACAAATTGAATATTGTACTGTTTTTTTGCCGGCTGAGCGTGGAGAATGTCGCGCAAAAGGGTTCCGTCTGCTTGAGGCAGGCATCTCAAAGTCAGGCGAACTGAGGATGATAGTCTTGTTTAGCCTCGACAGGTTTAATTTACGCCAGGCGCAAGATTTGGTTTATCCGCCCAACGTTTTCATTTAGGATACTTACACCGGGGATAACTACCGGAACCGTCCAAAATAGGTCAAGAAGTAAAGAATAAGGAATTCCCGGCCTTTTAGACGCTGGCCATAGGTGTTGTCTTGTTATATGTTTTAATTGATAAACAGTTTCTTTTTGGAGGAAGCTATGCGGTTAAATCTACTTACCATCGCCCTTTCTGTTGCAACGCTTACGATTGCTTCTGGTTGTAGCAAGGAAGCCAGCTTTAATAAAGATGTGAAACCTATCATTAGCGCCAGCTGTCTGGAGTGCCATGATGGTAAGGGTGAAGGTTCCGAAGAAAGTGGACTGATCCTGATCACTTATGATGATCTCATGCAAGGCACGAAATTTGGTCAAGTGGTGGTTCCCGGAGACAGTGAATCAAGCACGCTCTACCGCCTGGTTGGCCACAAGGCTGATCCTAAAATCCAGATGCCGCCGCATCATAAAGATACCGTTGCATCCAAGCGCATGGCCCCGCTCAGTGATGATCAAATCGCAGTGATTAAGACCTGGATCGACCAGGGAGCCAAGAATAACTAGTTCCAGAGAATACTAGTAAATCACCCGCGCATTGGCGTTAAACACAGGGGGACGGAAGTGTATTCCGGGGTTGCCCCCTTGCCGCATAAAGATTAAACAGGTATCGCTTTTCTTGCCGACTTGAGTTGTTCGAAGGCAGCCTTATCCACCTCCCTGACACGAAAGCCCAGAAATACTCTGACCGGGGAACGGGTTTCATCGACGGACCAAATACCCGAGGGAATCACTATATTATATATTCGCTCAGGTCCTAAACATTCGCAGTGTTCGAACAGATACTTTCTACCGATATCCATGGCCTGTATCCAAACATTTGATACTTAATATCCTTTAGTAAGGATATACGATAGTGGTATCGCTAATATTTAATTAATATCCGAAACGTGACTAATGTCTCCTCCATAAATAGGATTATAGTGTTGCCTGGCTAGTCCAACTCAGGCCCAAGAACGAACGTCAGTGCCTCAAAGCCATGGTCTTCCAGTTCATTTCTTATATCATCCCAGGTGTAAGCCGGATTATCTTCTTCGACACTGGCGATAATACCAGTAACATGCCGAAACACTTCGTGCTCTTCATAATCGTTGGGAACTCGAACAAGACGGATAGCAGACGCTTCTTTTGCCGGTAATATCATAAGTGTTTCGCTCACTTTTTCTCTCCTGGCTGATAATCTTGAAAATACACTGAATTTGCCGTGTCCGGGTTAATAGTAGCGAAGCTTTCGAACACTTCCAACTTTTATGATGCTTTGTCTGGAAAGTGAGTATAAAAATAGCATGTGTAAGTTCCGGTTATAAATTCGGGTGGTTGCCTGTACGAATCCAGCGCATTAACCTAGTATTATTGTGAATCTTTCCTTTATAGATCACTCGCTTATAAATAATTATGAGACTAATCCCCCGACATTGATATCCATGAGAAGCAGATTTAAATACGTGCTATTCGGGCTTCGCTCACGGCTTGATAAAAGAAAGGCTGAAAAAGCACAAGAGCGAAAAAAGGCCGCAGCGATAGATGCGGCAATTGAACACCTGGTTGACGGCATTGATCCAACTATGCGAGCCGTCATCGGTTACAAAAAGAAGCTCTGGCAGGCAGTGGATGAGGTTCTGATTTATATTGATAAGCTGGTCGCGAATATTCCTGGTCCTGTCGAATGTAACAGGAAATCCTTCGCTACCGATCCGCTTGTGAACGCAATATTCGCAACTGCTGGAGATATACAAAAAACCTTTAGTCAGAGCGAAGCAGTAAGAGCATTTTTTGATGAACCCATGAATGTGAATGTAGATGAATGTTATGCGCTAATGTGCATGGAGAAGGAAGAGCGTACAGGGTTCGGGGTAGAGATGGAGGGTGGCGTTGTTAAAAAAGATGTACCCCAGGTTTCGGTTAATTTTTCCGCGCATAACATCCTGTCACCGGCCGCTACAGAAAGTGAGGTCCGTAGTTGTCTGAAGCAGTGTATGTTTGACGCGCTCATATCAAACACATTTGAGTCTGTAATGGCGAATCATATGCGTAAAGCCGGCACCGATGAATACAGGAAGGTGCTGGATAGAAGGTATAAAGCAAATCAGGCATGGGGCCAGGAACTAACCGATTTGATATTATCAATTCGTACGGATGCAAGAACCAGTAACGCAACAGCTGCCAGTGTCTCTACCATACAGGATGAGAATGGTGCCCAAAATAGTCAACTTGAGACACCAGAGGATCGTCTGACTCGAGTCATGGAAATACTGGCGCAACCAGAGAGCATGATCCGCTTGACTCATATTTCCATGAACCTGACTCGCCTGGGGATCAAGGTTAAAGAGGGATCGAGTCAGGCGTTCAATACAATTGAGTTTACGGAGATTGCGATTAATGCTGTCTGGCACCGTATAATTGTTCTTGTCAGATATCCCAGGAATGAAATGCTGCTGAAAGACGGTTTATTTTAGAAGCCAGGCCGCCACTCCAATCAGTAGCTGGCGAGCGAATGAACGAATAGATTCAGGTTGTATTCAGAGGGTCATTACCACTGACTCGTGTCCATTGAGTTCCAGGTAGATATTATCCAGTTGCTCCTTGCTGGTAGCGTTTACTGTCACGGTAATCGCAATATAGTTACCTTTGCCGCTGGGACGGTTGCTAATGGCGGCTGCGGATAAATCCGGCGCATGTTTGCGCACAATTGCGATTACATCAGCCTCGAAATTCTCACTGGCGCGGCCCATGATTTTGATAGGAAATTCACAGGGGAATGTCAGCAGGCTTTCTTCGCTCATATGATGGACAAATCTTGTGCTAAGGGTATAAGGGACTCAATCAGCCTGGCGCAGGGCTTGTTTGTGATCCTGGTACAAGCCATACATCTGTTTCCATACCGGTCCCGGTTTACCTGTGCCAACATTCTGGTTGTTAAGTTGCGTTACCGGCAGGATTTCCTTGGTCGAACTGGTCAGCCAGATTTCATCGGCATCAAGCAATTCTTCTAGTTTGATGATGGTTTCCTCAACCGGCAGATCATGTTCATGAGCCTGTTCCACTACAAGATCGCGCGTAATACCCGGTAACAGGCAGTCTGTTTTAGGTGGGGTTATAATGACCCCGTCTTTCACAATAAACACATTGCTGGCGGCCCCTTCAGTTACTTCATTATCGCGCAGCAGGATCGCTTCCGCGGCGCCTTGCTCAACTGCCTGCTGCCGCAGCAGGATATTGGGTAACAATGCAATGCTTTTAATGCTGCAATATTGCCAGCGGATATCATTGAGAGTAATGGCACTGACACCATGTTCGAGTTGCTCGGTCGGGACCATTACGAACAGGTTACTCATAACGAATACAGTGGGAATTGCATCATCGGGGAAACGATGATCGCGGCTGGCGACCCCGCGGGTGATCTGCAGATAAATGGATTGGTCACCACCATCATTACGTTCAACGACATTATTTATAATATCTGACCATTCTTCATCAGTATGCGGGTTATTTAGTCGTACTGCCTGCATACTGTTTTTCAATCGTTGCAGGTGATGCTCCAGGCGAAATGCCTTGCGGCCATAAACCGGGATGACTTCATACACGCCATCACCAAAAATAAAACCACGATCCAGCACAGGCACACAGGCTTGCTCCAGCGGCAGGTAATTGCCATTCAGATATACAGTGGCTGAGGTCATAATTAACTCAATGTAGGGTTAATAGAATGTCTTTGGTAAAAACCCGGGGATAACTAGTTAAATAGTAACTTGATGTTATCAATCATCTGGCGCCATAAACCACCCTCGGGAACGTCTTCTAATGCTACCAAAGACTGCTGTCTGAGTTTTTCTTCACCAAGCATAATATTCACGCTGCCATAGGTTTGTCCCTTTTTTGCCGGGGCAACCAGCATGGTTTCTACAGTCATATTCGCATTAACTTTATTGCGTTGACCGCGTGGAATAGTGATGTAGAGATCTTCCTGCAGTCCGAGAGGGACTGTTTCATTTTCACCTTTCCAGATACGCATGTTCTCGAGCGGTTCATTGGCACGATGCAACAGAAATGTCTCATAAAAACGAAAACCATAGCTCAGCAACTTACGGCTACTCGAAGCACGGGCATTATCTGAATCGGTTCCCAGAATGATTGAGATAAGGCGCATGTCATCTTTCCTGGCGGAAGCAACCAGGCAATAACCTGCTGACTCGGTATGACCTGTTTTGATGCCGTCGACTTTGTCATCCAGCCATAATAAGCGATTGCGATTGAACTGACGAATATTGTTATAGGTGTATTCCTTGATGCGATACCAGGTATAGTAATCGGGGAAGTCACGTATCAAGGCGCGTGAAAGGATCGCGAGATCATGCGGCGTAGTATAGTGCTCAGCGTTCGGCCATCCAGTGCTATTGGTAAAGTTGGTTTCCGTCATTCCCAGGCTACGGGCATGTTGGTTCATCAGATCGACGAAGGCGTCTTCATTGCCGGCCACATGTTCAGCCAATGCGACGCTGGCGTCGTTACCAGACTGGATAATCATACCTTTGAGTAATTCGTCCACACTGACCAGGCTATTGACCTCAATGAACATGCGTGAGCCTTTCATGCGCCAGGCTTTCTCGCTGACGCGCACCATATCTTCGGCGCTGACGCTGCCATTGCGCATTGTGTACAACACGACATAGGCCGTCATCATCTTGGTCAAACTCGCCGGTTCAACACGCTGGTGGCTGTTATGCTCCACCAGGACGCGGCCACTATTGTGGTCAATCAATAACCAGGCTTTGGCTGAAAGGTTTGGTGGTGCCGGCACAATTGCCGGAGTGGCAACTGCGAATGAATCAAGTAGCAAAAACAGTAGAGTCAGGGTCAAAAATGAACGCATAGCAAATATCGGGTCTTGGTTTGTGGCAATCCGCTATTTTACCCATAGCCGATGGGAAAACCTAGCAGTGGATCAAATTGTGAGAATCAGTCGACCACGATATGGGGAGTAGCAAAACCCTGGCGGCTGAGTGCGTCTGCCAGGCGGTCCGCTTCCGCCACGCTGGCGAGGGGACCGATACGCACGCGATAAATATTGTTTTCGGCGTAATAACCGGAATGGACGTTTAGTTGAGTGAAACGATGGCGCAGTTTTTGCTGCAATTGCTCGGCATTTTGCCGACTGACAAACGCCCCAACTTGCAGGTACAACTGAAACTCAGTCTGTTGCGGCTGTTTGCGGCTTGGCGATTGGCTGACGGCGGGCTGTTTATCTCCCGGTTGTATGTTGCGTACTTCCACCATGCCGGTGCCCCTGGCGCTAATGCCGAGTTTTTTGGCTGCCGCATAGGACAGATCGATAACGCGATTGGCATGGAAGGGACCCCGGTCATTGACACGCACAACCACGCTGCGGCGATTTTCCAGGTTGGTGACTCGTACATAGCTAGGTAAGGGTAGTTGTTTGTGCGCGGCGGTCATGGCGTACATGTTATAGGGTTCGCCGCTGGAGGTGCGGTGACCGTGAAATTTTTTGCCATACCAGGAAGCGATGCCACGTTCCACATAACCGTCGGCATCGTCCATGACATGGTAGCGGCGACCATTCACCACATAAGAGTCAGGGTTACCATATTTACTGCGAGACTCGTGACGCGGGATGGCATCAGGAATCCTGCTGGCATCGATGTCCTGCTCGGGTGCGCTATCGTGTTTATAGTTATAACGTGAAGAAGAAGTGCTACAGCCAGCCAGCACCAATGTGAGTGCCAGGAATGTGTAGTAGCAGCTTCTGCCTGTTCGCATCAGGGTTCTTTGGCCTCGCTGGCAACCAATCCCGTGGTTTGTTGCTTAATCTGCTCACTTAACTGATAAACCGCCATAGAGTACAGTGCACTATGATTATAGCGGCTGATAACATAAAAATTATGCCAGCCTACCCAGTATTCCGGGCCGTTGTTGCTTTCGAGTTTAATCAACACACCTTTCAAATCCGCCGCTAAACCCTGTGGCAGGATAACGCCGTTGTCCATTAACTCCTGGGGGGAATAGCGGGGCTTGAGGTCGTCATCGATCAGTGCCTGGTAACGGCTACCGTGGACTTTTACCGGGCTGGCAATGGTTTGTCCGGGTTTCCAGTGATGTTGTTTGAAATAATTCCCCACACTGCCGATTGCGTCAACCGGGCTGGTCCAGAGATCACGTTTGCCGTCATTGTCAAAATCCACCGCATAATGGCGGAAACTGCTGGGGATGAACTGGGGCATACCCATGGCGCCGGCATAGGAGCCCATTTGCTTGCCAGGCGTGAGTCCTTCTTCCCGGGTCATAAGCAAATATTCTTTCAATTCTTTACGAAAGAAACTGCTACGGGGTGGATAGGCAAAGGCCAGGGTCGACAAGGCATCCAGTACCGGGTAACGACCGGTATGCCGACCATAACGGGTTTCCACGCCGATGATAGCAACCATGATTTCCTCGGGGACACCATAGACATTACTCGCCTTCTGCAGTGCGCTGGCGTGCTCCTGCCAGAAGCGTGCACCGCCTTTACTGCGATCTGCTGTCACAAAGATGGGTCGATATTCATACCAGGGTTTGCTTTCCGCCGGACGGGAAATCGCGTCGAGAATACTCTGATGCAAATTCGCCTGATCAAACACAGTTTGTAGCTCATTTGAATTGAAGGCGTGTTGTTCAACCATTTCGTTGATGAAATTGCGGACTGCCTTGGAGTCGGACAACAGTTGGGTACTGGCAGTGGCATGGTTCACGAGGACGAACAGGGCCAACAGGGAAATAAAACGTCTAATCATAAGTAACAACAGGAGCAGGATATCAGGTTGGGATCAGTTTACGATGTGTTTGTATGGACATAAGGATACCGAATGCGGCCATCAGGGTCACTATCGAAGTTCCACCATAACTGACCAGGGGTAGCGGTACACCGACCACCGGGAGCAAGCCCGAGACCATGCCGATATTGACAAACACATAGACAAAAAAAGTCAGGGTAATACTTCCCGCCAAAAGGCGGCAATAGGTGTCCTGGGCCTGGGCGGCAATATACAGCCCGCGGGCAATAATGAAGGTATATAGCCCCAGTAACAGCAAG
>CBDUOW010000059.1:0-9211 GCA_965368945.1 uncultured Gammaproteobacteria bacterium | reverse complement strand
AGTGAACCACTGAAAGCTGTTTCAGTCCGGCCATTTGGTGCCATTCGGCGCGCTAGATGTGACACAAAACCAACGGTGGCGCACTCGGCACCCAACGCGTCATGTTCACTTGAGGTAGGGTAAGATTGCTTTATTCTTCGCGTCTGGATTGAATGGCATGCGCTTGAGAATAGCGAGGGAGATGATCAGGATCTGCCCTATTTTGACCGCTGGTCGGCTTTGGCCTGGGCAATGCTGTCGCGCCCTGCCCAGGCTCTTTGCATCAGCGCGTTGAGCACTGCGAACAACGCGCCTGTGCTCAACCCGATCATTAACACGCCGTTTAACGCCTCCAATGCCCCCAGCAAGCGACTGCTTTCGGCCATGACGATGTCGCCGTAGCCCAGGGTCGAGAAGTTAACCACCGAGTGATAAAACGCGCTGGAAAATGTCTGGAACTCGTCGGCAAGCATAAACACACCGGCCCATAAGGCGATCTGCAGCAGGTTACCCGTCAAAATAATCAGCGTGATCACGATAAGCACCGATGATATGCCGAGCATGGTGGACTGCAACCGGCCTTTTTTTTCGAAGTGGTACAGCGTGCGCAGCATTCTGGCCATGATCAGGCACTGAATGGCGACGCAGATCGCCGTAGTTAGCAAACCAATAATAAGATTCGAGAACATGGCTCCCCTCTTTCTCTTTGTTTAAGCCGGTGTTTCTTTCGGCTCAGGGTGATTTCGTTTTTTGCCAGAAGGCATCAAAAACGGCCACTGCGACCGTGCCGTATACCGCAATCAACATAAACAGTACCAGCCGGGACCAGACAGCGGCCCCGGCCCCACCCGGGTCGTCCAGCACCGCCGGTGCCAGAATCACGATCATGGTCAGGAAGGCATAGGACCACATCGAGAATTTCGGATGCACGGCAGGTCCTTTGAAGATACGTTGTCCGAACAGTAAGCCGGCGAGTCCTATTAATAAGCTATAAAATATCAGTGACGGCCAAATGCTCAACAGGGTCCAGGCGATCAGGGCACCAACACCACCCCAAAAGGTTGATTCCAACAACGACAGGCCCATCTTGCGGCTGTGGTCGGAACTGGCTTGTTGACCCATCGACGCTACCTTGATCATCACTACCGTGTAACCCGGACTGCCACTCATGAACATGAACAACAATGCCAACGGTAACACGATCAGCAGGGAACGAAATGCATCACGGCGTGCTTCGGCCAGATCAGGCTTTGTTAGTGCAGGTGGCTGTTTGCTTGGTGTAGCCGGATCGGGCGCTGGTTCAGGCAAAAAGGCATGGGCGATCCAAACGAAAGCGATGGCGAACACGGCGCTTATCGCCAGTGACTCGATCAGCATGATTAATACATCTGGATTCACAGAGCCGACGGTAACGGTGAGAGTCAGGCCAACCGTCATAAATGTCCCCACTACGGCTGAACCGCCTTTCGCGGTGTAGTAAAAACTGTAATACAGGGCAATCGCGACCAGTAGAATGCCGGCCCAGCGCGCATGTTGCAGAAAGGGTAACAACGCCATGGCACCAATCAGCGGTGCCAGCAATGCCACCACGAACACTACCCCTTTCTTGAAACTCGGTGCCGGCAACGGCAACGCAAGGATAAACATGGTCAGTACCGGGGTGACGAAAGACAGTGGCCAGGTGATCACCTGTGAAAAAACCAGTGCCAATGCGGTGCCCAGTGCCAGGCGCAGAATCCGCCGGGCGGCCAGCGGATGCATGGCTGGTAATGCGGAAATGCTGCCGGCCTCAGTAGGCATAGGTCAGGATGGAAATGATGCGAATTAACAAGCTGGCAAGCGCATTACTCAACCAGTGCCGGCCTGTATAAACAATCACCGAGGCCTGTGAACCCACTTTGAGGAGTTCCCCTTCCTGTTCGTTTGTAAGTTCGAAATCAATGAACACCGGATAGCGTTGTGACTGGCGCAGCCAGTCCGGATCGTTTTTTATGGTCGGCAGACTTCCCAGTGGCGCACTATCGACCGCTACACCGAAGCCCACTTCGCGCACGCTGCCTCGAATGACCTGGCCTGGCAGAGCATCAAACACGATCGCGACCACGTCACCCGGATCAATGTGGCCCAGGTTATTCTCGGTGAATTCGGCCTGCACCCAGATATTGTGCGTAGCGATGAAGGTCAACTGCGGTGCACCTGCACCGGCATAATTACCCCTGTCGAGACGCACACCGGTAACCACACCATCTTCCGGTGCACGTACTGTGGCCCGCTCCAGATTCAGCTTCGCCTGATCCAGATTGGATTTGGCAGCATCCAGTTTACTCCTCGCCGCCGCGAACGAGGCCTCGGCGGATTCAAGCCGGCGTTTGGATATAGCGCCGGGGTCCTGCTTACGGATGTTACGCATACGAATCGCATCCTGCCTGGCCCGTTCCAGGTTCGCCTTGGCTGAAGCAACCGACGCCTTGGCGTTGTCGACTGCAAGCCGGTATCGCTCGATATCGATCTGGAACAATTCCTGGCCGGCTTGCACCGGCTGGTTGTTCTTCACGAGCACACTGGAAATGGTACCGGAAACCTCTGCTGCGATCGGTATCACCAGGGCGTTCACCCGGGCTTGCGAGGTGTAAGGCGTGACACGATCGGCACGCAGGTACCAGGTCAATAACACCGCGCAAATTGCGAGGATGATAAATGTCCAGCGGCGCACAGGATCCATGGGCGTTTTATTGTTTAGCTTTTTATTATCTGGCCTTGTATCTTGTGGGGCCTGTTGTGCTTCTTCCGCCATATTATTCAACCCTGTTAGTTATTGGTTTGTTGCCCGGTGTTACGCTGTTCGGATACGTTATCACCTTGTGCGTCAACATCTTCGAGCAGATTGCCCCAGTCTGTTCGTTGCTGCATCGATTGACGTGTTTCCGCGTCAATGATCGATAATCCATCTCGGTTCTCCCAGCCGCCACCGAGCGCGGTATACAAGGCCACCAGGCTTCGCAGCCCGTTCCCCAGGTTCGTGGTATAACGTGTCTGCTGAGTGAACAGTGCCTGCTGTGCATTCAACACGCGTTGGTAATCGGCAAAGCCCTCCTGATAGCGCAGGGTCGAAAGTGCGTTTGAGCGTTGGGCCGAAGCCACGGTATCAGCCAGGATAGCGGTCTGTGCACGGTTACCGATAAAGGCAGCCATGGCATCTTCAGTTTCACGCGCGGCCTGCAATACGGTTTCCCGATAATTGACCAGGGCCTGTTGCAGACGCGCGTCCTGTACCCGCACATTGTTCTTGATGCGACCGTAATTCAGGAATGGCCAGACAAAAGACGGTCCAACGGAAATCGTCAATGCGTCGGAGCTAAACAGATCACCGAAATCACTGTTGCCCGGCCCACCGGCGGCGAGCCCGATTGACCCGGTGAGGCTGAAACTCGGATAGAGGTCTGCCTTGGCAAGCCCGATCAGAGCATTCTGTGACATGGCCAGTAATTCAGCCTGACGCACATCGGGTCGACGTCGCAGCATATCGGCGGGAAAGCCGACGGTAACATCGGCGGGCAGTGCCGGAATACCCCGGGAATCAGTAAGCATGGAATCCACTGCACCGGGGGGTTGACCCAACAAGGTGGACAACGCATTGCGCGCCTGCTTGAGGGAAGCTTCCAGATCCGGAATAGTTGCCTTGGTGGCCAACAACAGCGTTTCGGCCTGCTGCATATCCAGCTCCGAAGCGGCGCCGTTGCGGTACAGCACCGCGGCAATGTCATAACTGCGCTTCTGAATCTTCAGATTCTCTTTCGCAATACGCAGTTGTTCTTCGGTGGTACGAACCACGGTGTAACTGTCGACCACGCCCGCCGTTAACAGGATCAAGGCCTGGTCGTAAGCGGCCATGGAGGCAAAATAAGCGGCGTCGGCCGACTCAATGCCACGCCGGAAACGGCCCCAGAAATCAATTTCCCAGGAAATAGTGGCACCCAGTCCGTATTGCGAGAAGTCCGAGATCACCCCGGTGTTGTCCGCCGGTGAAATGCGTATTGCCTCGCCTGCAATTACCTGTGTCTGGGGATACAGTTGGCCGGTAGCGATACCGAGCTGGGCGCGGGCCTCAAGGACACGTAATCCTGCAATTTCCAGGGTGTTGTTGTTGTTGCGCGCGACCTCAACCAGTTCATTCAGTACCGGGTCGTTAAACACCCGCCACCACTCCACCAACTCGTTGGGGCTGGATTGCAAGCCTTGCTGAAGCGGTTGGGACCATTCGGCTGGCGCATCGGGCTCGAGCCTGGTGAAATCCGGGCCGACCATACAACCTGCTAGCGCCAGGGTGACAGCTGGGATCAGAACCAGCTTGTGGCGAGTGAACAACTTAGCCAAAATGCTCAGCCCTCGTCTTTTTGTGTTTCTCCGTAGGTCAGCCACGCCATAAATAGTTCATAACCTAACGCCAACACAACGGCACCCACGAACAAACCGATCACGCCATCCAGGATCGCGCCACCGATCGCACCTAGCAGTATCACCAGCATGGGTGTTGCCACACCGCGACCCAGCAACAACGGTTTCAGCCATGCGTCGCTCGTGCTGACTATCAATGCATAAATCGCAAAGATGACGGCCGGCGTGGTATCCGCAATGGTAAATACATACGCCGCCACGAAACCCAGCACCAGCAGTGGCGGTAGTTGCAAGATTGCCAGGACGAGGATGATTACCGTCCACAATCCCCAGGCCGGTACATCCATAATGTACATGCCGATTGCGCTCAGTACCGCCTGGATCATAGCAATACCCAGGACACCTTGCGCAATGCTGCGAATGGTATCGCGGGAAAGATGAGTAAACGCCACGCCCTCTTTCTCATTAATCAGGCGTGAAAACAGCCTGACGGTAAACTGATAGGCACCGGGGGCATTCGCCATCAAGATACCCGAGATGATAATCGAGATAATAAATATCAAGACCGTACCACCCGCGCCGGCCGCAGTGCTAGCAAGCTTTTCACCGACGAGCTTCAACTGTGGCTTGTACTTGTCGACAGTTGCATCCAGATTTTTCGACGCCTGTGTCCACACCTCATGAACCTCGTCCCCGATGACGGGCCATTCTTTCACTGACTCATCCGGTGGCTCCACCGTAAGCGTTCCCTGTTCATACTTGTCAACCACATCTTGCGCCGTATCAACCAGCGATCCGGAAATCATCACAGTCGGGGTGATCAACAATGCCAGTGCGAGCACGATATAAACCGTCGTGGCAGTTTTATTTCTGCCACCCAATGCGGATTTCAACTTTTTGAATAACGGATAGATGGCGACCGCGATGATTACACCCCACATAACCGGCACTATGAAGGGTAAGACAATCAGGAAACACCATGTAGCCAGTAATATTAACAGGCCCAGACGTATTGCTAGTTCAATCGAATTTGGTATTCCGCCGACACTGCCACGTTCTGTTGAATCAGCCATAAACCACCCCCGTTGTTGTTGTAATATTCTTAATAGTTAATACTGGATTGGAGTCCTGTTCATATTCAGCGCTTGCGCCCGGAATCCCAACACCCGCTGTCCTCGTGCAAGGTAGCCTCAGGCTATGAATAATAACCTATTCCCATAACTCTAGTCAGTCTGGTCATTTCGTGCCAACTGGCACTTGCCAGAATACGATTGATGTGGTCACAAAAGTCATATCCACTTTGTTCCCGCTAAAAAAGCAAGCTTCCATTCTCGCGCGACTCTTATTAACGTTGTTCACTCGGTGGAATCACCGTGCTCAATTCGGGTTAACAGCCGTACCCTTACCGGCGTTGTATAGTGATCACTGGCCAGGGTTCTGACTTCGGTGGCCAGTACTTCGGACACCGGCGCCTTGCCCACCACCCGCAAATTGAATAGTATCAGCCGATACAACACAAGACTATTGTTTAGCGGTTCTGGTATCGATTCAGATCAAAAAGGCCCGACAATATTGGCTGTTGACGCGTATATTGCTGGGAAAACCAGTCCGCATGCATCCAGAAATGCTCACTGGTTCGGCGCAGACCATAACGAGCAACAAACTTTTCATATTCGCGGCGGTTACGGAGCGCATTGTACTCTTCAACAAATTTTTCAATATCATTCAGATCTACCACATAGAAAAAATTAGGGTATACACCCTCCAGCCATCTGACGACTGTTTGCGTGTCATATTTATAATCACGTCGGTCTGCCAGCTCTTCATTGGCAAACATGGAAGTCACGCTTTTATAAGCCTTGTTGCTGATCATAGTGTAGGCCAAATCTTCTTCCGGCTTTCCACCCATTTTGACGCGCACAAAGGCTGAATCTGGTAAAAACTCGACGATTAATCCATCCATTTTCGCCGCTTTTTGCATTGCTTTATCTGCACGCAAGATATCCGGTTTTACATCAGGCTTACATTTATCGCTTGTGCAACGATTGATGTAATCACCGTCGCCCACCAATGGACCCAGATATTGTTCAAGTTGCTGGTACAACTCAAGCTGAGGATTATCGGTTTGATAGCCGGTGACAAATTCCTGGTTTAACCAACGAAACTCCCCTTCGTCATCCTTATTGCTCTGACGAATGCCCTGGTACCAGGCATCGCGGATAGTCGGGCGCTTGTCTGCGGGCAGTAGTGCCAAAAACTCGTCCTCTCCTTCCGTGCGCAGAAAATCCATGTACAAACGGGTATTAAGCTGGTGTCCCAGGTTACCGTAAACATCGTAACCGGCAACCAGCAGGTAGTGGATACGCTCCAGTATAGAGTAATCGATCACCCAGGCGGTTTCAGGATAATTACCAATAAAGCCAAAGTTTACCGAAGCACTGTCCAAATGCCTGAAGATAGTCAGCGCAGCATTCGGGTTATTACCATCACCATTCCAGATATAACGCATCGCATCTTTAAGATTAACCGGTTCGAAATCTGCAACCGTAGTTTCTTTCGCATGAATATATTTCTGAAACAGTTCCTGGTAGTAGTTCTTGCCGCTCAGCACCTTAAAGTTATCTTGCAGTTCTGCAGGTGATGCCAGATATTCGGATACCGAATTCAGGTACTCGTCGCTCAGAGACATAAGCTCGGCATCCGGATCATAGAACACAACCCAGAACTGGTCTTCGATCACGTTCAACGCTACCTGACCGCGACAAACAGGACCCTTGATAAAACCTTCGATAAAGAATCGCGCTTCATCGAGCAGGAATTTATAGCGTGATTTGACGGGTATAGCGGCAAAAGTTTTTATCGGGTTGGATGAAGCCACTGTATCATAAGACGGTAGGCTAGCAACGTCATAATTGGGTTCGAAAAACAGCTCCCGAAAACGCTGCATGCGCTTATCCGACAGCTCATAGACCATATGTGTCTTGGCAACGACGCTTCCCTGATGGCGCACGATGCGGTAATAAACTGAACCACCAGAGTCACCATAGGGGCGCCGTGTTGGTATGACCTCAACAGGTTTACCTGGCGCACTCGCCGAACGCACCAGGCGATAGAATTCGCGATTATCAGTTCCTGCAAAATGCAAGTGCGCCTGAAACAGGTGCTCGTACAAGTAACGACTTACCAGTTTTTGCTTGTTGCTGTTGCCATTAAGAAATTCTTCCCATTGTTTTATCTGCTCTGCTGCAAGCTCCGATGGCGCCTTATCTCCCTGCATCGGCGCACCCTGTGCCAGCCAGTGCACCAGCGTGGTGTATTCTTGTCTGCTCAGATTTGGCACCGCGTACGGCATGCCACCTTTGGGATGTTTAGCGGCATACTCATCAAACTCATCGAGTGTGGGACATGACTGCTCACGATCAAGGCTAATATCAAAATCATCACTAAGCATGCCAGTGAGCGCCTGTGGATACAGCTGTTTTTGTCGCAGCATGCGATACATCACGGAGTTCTCAAGGTTCTTGATCGGGTTGTTATCACCTTCGTTCAGCACTGTATTAAAACCCTTTTGCCGCCATTCCTCTGTAGTCATGGCATCGATAAACAAACGCGTGGGCGGTTCAGCTTTTAATCGTGCAGCATTGTAGACTTTCTTTTTATGCGCGCCACGATGAATACCTTCGGGAGAAGACAGCTTTAACTGACAAGGTGCATCATAACATCCATGACAAACCACACAGCGGCTTTCAAGTACTGGCCGCACTGCTTCATCATAAGAAATCATTTCTTTAGGCAATGAATACAGTAATTCAAATTCAAACGTTTCTTGGCCCGCGGTGACGGATTGTTTTTTAGTCGAACAGGCTGATGTGACGAATAATGTTATAAGAACAATGATCAGTATTTCAGTGTGCTTCATGTTGCCCTCTCGATTAGCGAAACTAACCCGATTCAAATCCAGCCTAACATTGCGCTAGCCGGTAGTCTGGTCATTTCGTGCCAACTGGCACTTGCCAGAATACGATTGATGTGGTCACAAAAGTCATATCCACTTTGTTCCCGCTAAAAAAGCAAGCTTCCATTCTCGCGCGACTCTTATTAACGTTGTTCACTCGGTGGAATCACCGTGCTCAATTCGGGTTAACAGCCGTACCCTTACCGGCGTTGTATAGTGATCACTGGCCAGGGTTCTGACTTCGGTGGCCAGTTCTTCGGACACCGGCGATTGGCCCACCACCCGCAAATTGAGTTGCAAGCCAAGTTCGTCATAAGCCACCGCCAGATCATCGATTTGGTAATTCGACCCGAGGTGTTTCTGCACCGTTTCCACCAAACCCGCCGGCACTTCCTCAGTGAGTTCCTCTTCCTCAGTCTGCAGGCTCAAAAATACACCCAGGGCCAGTACCGCAACGATGACGCTACTCCCAGCGATCAAGGTCCAGCGCGAAGGCTTGCTGATACTGCGAAATCCCACCGCCCACAGGCTTGTCATGGAGGCCAGGACAATGGTCACCATGTTGATGCCGAACAGCAACAACGCACCGAATGCCAATGGAAAATCACCGAGTGAAAAAGCCAGGCCTGATGTCGTAATGGGTGGCACCAGGGCGGCGGCGATGGCCACGCCGGGCAGCGCGGCGATAAGACTGGGGCGACAAGAGGCATAGGCGGCGGCCAGCCCGGCCGCATACGCCACGAGCAGATCCAATAACCTGGGACCTCCCCGGGCAAGCATTTCCCGCGTCGGCTCCTCGAGGGTTGTCGTGGCGAAACCCACCACGAATCCAACAAGAAGTGAGACGCAAAGCCCAAACACAACCGAACGAAGTGACAGGCG
>CBDUOW010000058.1:0-9287 GCA_965368945.1 uncultured Gammaproteobacteria bacterium | reverse complement strand
GGGGTTTCAATAATTGAACCATCCGGCTTGGCCATCAGACCACGCATACCGGCCAGCTGACGAATCTGGGCCGCACTACCACGGGCGCCGGAGTCCGCCATCATGAAGACGGAATTAAAGGACGGCTGCTTAACGGTATTGCCATCTCGATCAACAACCTCTTCCGTGCCGAGCTTATCCATCATGGCTTTAGCCACCTGATCATTAGTGCGTGACCAGATATCCACTACCTTGTTGTAGCGTTCGCCATAGGTCACCAGACCAGAGGTGTACTGGTCTTCGATTTCACGCACTTCTTCTTCAGCGGAACCGAGAATAGCGGCTTTCTCTTCCGGAATGACCATGTCTTCGACCCCGAAGGAAACTCCGGAACGCGTAGAATAAGAAAAGCCCGTGTACATCAAGTGATCGGCGAAGATGACGGTATCTTTCAGCCCAAGTGCGCGATAACAGGCATTAATCAGGTGAGAGATGACCTTTTTCTTCATATCCTGGTTCACCAGTTCAAAGGGCAAGCCATCGGGAACGATATCCCAGATCAGGGCACGCCCAACCGTGGTATCCCTAACGCTGATAATTTCGGTACGATTACCGTCATCATCAAGCTGTACTTCCCTGATACGAACCTTGACCTTGGCCTGCAAATCAACCGCACCATTAGCGTGGGCGCGTTGTACTTCCTTGATGTCAGAGAACATCATACCTTCGCCCTTGGCGTTAATACGCTCACGCGAGAGGAAATACAGTCCTAATACCACGTCCTGCGACGGTACGATGATGGGCTCACCATTCGCCGGTGACAAAATATTGTTGGTGGACATCATCAAGGCCCGGGCTTCAAGTTGCGCCTCGATTGATAACGGCACATGCACGGCCATCTGGTCGCCGTCGAAGTCAGCATTGAATGCGGTACAAACCAGCGGATGTAATTGGATGGCCTTGCCTTCGATCAATGTCGGTTCAAAGGCCTGGATCCCCAAACGGTGGAGAGTCGGGGCACGGTTAAGCATCACCGGATGTTCGCGAATGACTTCTTCGAGAATATCCCAGACTTCCGGTCCTTCGCGTTCGACCAGTTTCTTGGCCGCCTTGATTGTCGTTGCCAGACCGCGGCGTTCCAGTTTGCTGAAAATAAACGGTTTGAACAGTTCCAGTGCCATTTTCTTTGGCAGTCCGCACTGATGTAGTTTCAGGGTTGGACCGACCACGATCACGGAACGACCGGAGTAATCGACACGCTTACCCAGCAGGTTCTGACGGAAGCGGCCTTGCTTGCCTTTAATCATGTCAGCCAGTGACTTGAGCGGGCGTTTGTTGGAGCCGGTGATGGCACGACCACGACGGCCGTTATCCAGCAATGCGTCGACTGATTCCTGCAACATGCGCTTTTCGTTGCGGACAATGATATCCGGCGCATTCAAATCCAGCAGGCGGCGTAAACGGTTGTTGCGGTTAATAACGCGACGATACAGGTCATTCAGATCCGAGGTCGCAAAGCGTCCACCTTCCAGCGGCACCAGTGGCCGCAGTTCCGGCGGTAATACCGGCAACACGGTCATCACCATCCATTCCGGCTTGTTACCGGAAACCAGGAAAGCCTCGATCAGCTTGAGGCGCTTGCCGAGTTTTTTGAGCTTGGTTTCTGACTTGGTAGCACCCATGTCTTCCCGCACCTGGGCGGCTTCCTTATCCAGGTCCAACGAAGTCAACAGGGAATGCACGGCTTCCGCGCCCATGCGGGCATCGAATTCATCGCCGTATTCCTCAATCGCTTCCAGGTAAGACTCATCTGTCAGGAGTTGGCCACGTTCAAGCTCGGTCATGCCGGGCTCAATCACCACAAAGGCTTCGAAATACAGAACGCGCTCAATATCACGCAAGGTCATATCAAGCAGCAGACCCATACGAGACGGCAGTGACTTGAGGAACCAGATGTGCGCGACCGGGCTGGCCAGTTCAATATGGCCCATGCGTTCCCGCCTTACCTTGGCAAGCGTGACTTCAATACCGCATTTTTCACAAATCACGCCGCGGTGCTTGAGGCGCTTGTACTTCCCACACAGGCATTCGTAATCCTTGACCGGCCCGAATATCTTGGCACAAAACAGGCCATCGCGTTCCGGCTTGAAGGTACGATAGTTAATGGTTTCCGGTTTCTTCACTTCACCGAATGACCAGGACCGGATTTTCTGTGGTGATGCGAGACCAATACGAATCGCATCGAAATCTTCGATTTGACCTTGCTGCTTGAGGATCTTAAGTAGATCTTTCACTTTGCACTCCTGATAAATAAGTTCCGAGTTAGGCGGAGCGAGTTACGAGGTAATAATCTATTTCCTGTTACTCGCCCCTTGGCTCTCGTCCCTTTAATTTAGTCCTGCTGCTCCAGTTCAATATCAATACCGAGTGAGCGGATTTCCTTCAGTAATACATTGAAGGATTCCGGCATACCGGCTTCCATTCGGTGATCACCGTCAACGATGTTTTTGTACATCTTGGTTCGACCATTAACATCATCTGACTTAACGGTGAGCATTTCCTGCAAGGTATAGGCGGCGCCATAGGCTTCCAGAGCCCACACCTCCATCTCACCGAAACGTTGACCACCAAACTGGGCTTTACCACCCAACGGTTGCTGGGTAACCAGACTGTACGGTCCGGTTGAACGCGCATGCATCTTGTCATCCACCAGGTGATTCAACTTGAGCATATACATGTAACCCACGGTAACCGGTCGTTCGAACGACTCACCGGTACGACCGTCGATCAATGTTGTCTGCCCGCTGGTAGGGAGATCAGCCAGTTCCAGCAATTGCTTGATGTCAGCCTCGTGGATCCCGTCAAAGACCGGCGTCGCCATTGGCACACCTTTTCGCAGGTTGTGCGCCAGCTCAAGAATTTCTTCGTCGCTAAAGGACTTGAGATCCTCATGACGCCCTTCGGTCTTGTTGTAGATCGACTCGAGGAATTTACGCACATCGGCAATCTTCTGCTGGGCCTTGATCATGGCATCGATCTTCTTGCCCAGACCCTTGGCAGCCCAGCCTAAATGCGTTTCCAGTACCTGCCCTACGTTCATACGTGACGGTACGCCCAGTGGGTTCAAGACGATATCCACCGGTTCGCCTTCTGCGGTATGCGGCATGTCTTCAACCGGTACGATCATGGAGATCACACCCTTGTTACCATGGCGCCCGGCCATTTTGTCACCCGGCTGAATACGGCGCTTGACTGCCAGGTGAACCTTGACCATTTTCAACACGCCCGGCGCCAAATCATCACCGGTGGTCAGCTTGCTGCGTTTTTCCTCATACTTGGCATCGAAATCCTTGCGCAGTTGTTTAATCTGCTCACCAATGGCTTCCAGTTGCGCATTGGCCTCGTCATTGCGCAAGCGAATCTCGAACCATTTCTCCCGCGCAACTTCTTCCAGGTAGCCCTTGGTGATCTTGGAACCACTCTTGAGTTTATCTGGACCACCGTCAGCCAGCTTGCCGATCAACATGCTTTCAACACGCTGGTAGGAATCGTCTTCCATAATACGGCGCTGATCATCAAAATCCTTACGGATACGGGCCAGCTCTGATTCCTCGATTGCCTTGGCGCGGGAATCTTTCTCCAGACCATCACGGGTGAAGACCTGCACGTCAATTACGGTGCCTGCCATACCGGAAGGGACACGTAATGAAGTATCTTTTACGTCAGAGGCTTTTTCACCAAAGATGGCACGCAAGAGTTTTTCTTCCGGCGTAAGCTGGGTTTCACCCTTTGGGGTAACCTTGCCAACCAGAATGTCACCCGGTTTTACTTCCGCACCGATATAGACAATTCCGGCCTCATCCAGTTTGGACAATGCAGACTCGCCGACATTGGGAATATCGCCGGTGATTTCTTCAGAGCCCAGCTTGGTGTCACGTGCGACACAGTTTAGTTCTTCAATATGAATGGTGGTGTAACGGTCTTCCACGACCACACGCTCCGATACCAGGATGGAATCCTCGAAGTTGTAACCGTTCCACGGCATGAACGCCACCAGCATATTCTGACCCAGAGCCAGCTCACCCATATCAGTTGAAGGGCCGTCTGCCAGCACATCACCGTGCGCAATTATGTCGCCCGGCTTCACTAACGGACGCTGGTTGATACAGGTATTCTGATTGGAACGGGTGTACTTGGTCAGGTTGTAGATATCCACCCCCGATTCACCAGCGATGGTTTCATCATCATTGACCCGTACCACAATACGACCGGAGTCCACTGAATCAACCTTGCCGCCACGCTTGGCTACGACGGTGACGCCGGAGTCAATTGCGACCGTGCGCTCGATACCGGTGCCCACCAGGGGTTTCTCGGCCCGCAGGGTCGGCACAGCCTGGCGCTGCATGTTGGAACCCATCAGGGCGCGGTTGGCGTCATCGTGTTCCAGGAAGGGAATCAAGGCCGCGGCCACAGATACAATCTGTTTCGGAGACACATCCATAAAGTCGATGCGATCCGGTACCGCCATGGTAAATTCATTCATATGCCGGCAAGGTACCAGTTCATCGGTTAATTTACCCTTGGCATCCAGACCGGCATTGGCCTGGGCGATAACAAATTCACCTTCATCAATCGCCGACAGGTATTCAATCTCATCGACTACCTTGCCATTCTTAACCCTACGATACGGTGTTTCCAGGAACCCATAGGAATTGGTACGGGCGTAAACGGATAAGGAGTTGATGAGACCAATGTTTGGCCCTTCCGGTGTTTCAATCGGACAAACACGACCATAGTGTGTGGGATGCACGTCACGAACTTCAAACCCGGCACGTTCCCGTGTCAGGCCCCCCGGTCCCAATGCAGAGATACGACGCTTGTGCGTCACCTCAGACAGCGGATTATTTTGATCCATAAACTGGGAAAGCTGGCTGGAACCAAAGAATTCCTTGATGGCAGCAGATACCGGTTTGGCATTGATCATTTCCTGCGGCATCAGGTTATCTGATTCCGCCAGACTCAAGCGCTCTTTCACCGCCCGCTCAACACGCACCAGGCCCACGCGGAACTGGTTTTCAGCCATTTCACCAACGGAACGAATGCGGCGATTACCCAGATGATCGATATCGTCAACAACGCCACGACCGTCGCGAATATCAATCAGGACCTTCATCACATCCAGGATGTCGTCGTTGGACAGAATGCCTTCGCCGGTGACTTCTTTACGACCAACGCGGCGGTTGAACTTCATCCGACCGACGGCTGACAAGTCATACCGGTCTGTGCTGAAGAACAGATTGTTAAACAGATTTTCAGCTGCCTCTTTGGTCGGCGGCTCACCTGGACGCATCATGCGATAAATTTCAACCTGGGCTTCCAACTGGTTGGTAGTGGTATCAATTGCCAGGGTATTGGAAATATAAGCACCGTGATCCAGATCGTTGGTAAAGATAGTCTGGAATTCTCTAATATCCGCTTCCTTCAACAGCGCCAGACGTTCTTCTGTGATCTCGTCATTGGCCTGGGCAACTACTTCGCCCGTTGCCTTATTAATGACGTCATGTGCCAACATCTTGCCATACAGATACACATCCGGCACAGGCAGGGCCTTGATGTTGGCTTTCTCCAATTCACGAATATGCCGTGCGGTAATACGACGGCCTTCTTCAACTAAAAGCTTGCTCTTGATCTTGAGATCAAAGGTCGCGGTTTCACCACGCAGGCGTTCCGGTATCAGGTCCAGGGTATAACCATCTTTGACAAGATGAAAATGGTTCTTTTCAAAGAACATATCGAGCATTTGCTCGGTGTTATACCCCAATGCGCGTAACAGAATCGTAACCGGTAATTTACGGCGACGATCGATGCGGGTAAACAGGCCATCCTTCGGATCAAATTCGAAATCCAGCCAGGAACCTCGATACGGTATCACCCGGGCATTGAACAACAATTTGCCGGACGAATGGGTCTTGCCCTTATCGTGATCAAAGAATACGCCCGGGGAACGGTGTAACTGGGAAACAATTACGCGTTCAGTACCATTGATCACAAAAGTACCGTTATCTGTCATGAGCGGAATTTCACCCATGTAAACTTCCTGCTCGCGAATATCCTTGACCGTTGGGTTCTTCGCTTCCTTATCATAGATAACCAGACGCACTTTGACGCGTAATGGGGCGGAATAGGTCACGCCACGCATCTGACATTCCTTTACATCGAATGTCGGTGTACCAAGCCGGTAACTCACATACTCAAGTGCAGCGTTACCCGAGTAACTTACTATTGGGAAAACGGACTTGAAGGCGGCATGTAAGCCACGTTCCTGAAGTGCATCTTCAGGGGTATCCTGTTGTAGAAACTCACGATAGGATTCTATCTGAGTTGCTAACAGGTAAGGTACTTCCAGAATGCTGGCGCGACGGCCAAAATCCTTACGAATCCGTTTCTTTTCAGTGAACGAGTATGCCATTGGACACCTTGCGTCTAGCGTTAACAGTATTCAGTCATTTATCGTTGCTGAAATTTCAGCAACGAATGCACAGCAGGCAAGTGACCCTCAGGTCACTTACCCACTATGCGAGAGATTGCAGCTTTTCTGCCCGCGCAACCCACCTGGCCTTGCAGCCAGATGAATTGTGCATAGCAGGTCGAACGAAGCAAATTACTTCAGCTCGACAGTCGCGCCTGCTTC
The DNA here is from genome assembly GCA_965368945.1 of uncultured Gammaproteobacteria bacterium. Taxonomy (GTDB): domain Bacteria; phylum Pseudomonadota; class Gammaproteobacteria; order UBA6429; family Thiohalophilaceae; genus JAHEIJ01. The sequence goes on along the minus strand of CBDUOW010000058.1, from coordinate 2,617 downwards.
TTCCAGTTGTTTCTTGACTTCTTCGGCTTCGGCCTTGGAAGCGGCTTCCTTCACAGCAGTAGGCGCGCCTTCTACCATTTCTTTCGCTTCTTTCAGACCCAGGCCGGTGATGGCACGTACAGCCTTAATCACGGCAACCTTGTTGTCGCCAAAGCTGGCCAGAACGACGTCAAATTCGTCCTGTTCAACAGCTGCGGCAGCAGCTTCACCGGCAGCAGCCGGAGCAGCAGCAACTGCTGCAGCGGCGGTTACGCCGAATTTTTCTTCCATTGCGTCGATCAATTCCACAACTTCCATAACGGTCATGTTGCTGATCGTGTCCAGAATGTCTTCTTTGGATACAGCCATTGTCTATCTCCTACAATATATAAATTCAGTTCATTAAGCGGCCTGTTTGGCATCGCGAACCGCTGCAACAGTACGGACCAGTTTGCCTGGAACTTCGTTAAGGGTACGGGCAAGCTTGGTAATCGGTGCCTGCATGACGGACATGAGCATGCTGATGGCTTGCTCTTTGGTCGGCAGACTGGCCAGGCGGTCAAGTTCGGAGGCAGCTAGAAGCTGTCCACTCACTGACAGGGCCTTGATTACCAGTTTGTTGTGTTCCTTGGCGAAGTCCTTCAGTACTCTTGCCGCTGCACCTGGATCCTCTTGCGAGAAAGCCAGTAACAACGGACCCGTCAGAGTATCCTGCAGGCATTCATAATCCGTCCCGTTCACAGCGCGACGGGCCAGGGTGTTTTTCACCACACGCAGGTAGACACCACCACTCCGTGCTTTCGCACGCAGGTCAGTCATCTCCTCTGCGCTTAACCCGTTGTACTCTGCAGTAACTACAGAGAACGCACTGGCAGCGACTTCGGCGACTTCAGAAACAATGGCCTCTTTTTCAGCAAAACTAAGTGCCATATGAACTCACCTCAGTTTTGACAGAATCCGCATACGCTTCTTCTGTCGTTGGACGAACACGGGATCGAAATCCCGCATGTTTCAGTGACCCAGAGCAGACAATAATTCTGTTCGGGCGCACCATCTGCGCAGGCCGGGGCAGTTCCCATTAAGCCATGACGATGTGGCTGTCACAGCACCCGCGGTCTTTGACGGACATTCCGGCCTAAATTGCTCGGTCGAAACAGCCCCAAAGCTCTTTTGCGCGAAGCCACGGCACAGCGCGGCTTCGCCATATTCAATTAAACTGCGAGCGACCCCTGGTCGACCACAATCCCTGGACCCATGGTGGTAGAGACAGACACTTTCGTCATGTACTGCCCCTTGGCTGCAGCCGGCTTGGCCTTCTTCAGATCCACCAGCAGCGCTTCCAGGTTTTCTTTCAGGTTAGTGGCATCGAACTCCACTGTGCCAATCGGGCAATGAATAATCCCGGCCTTGTCGGTGCGATAACGTACCTGGCCGGCCTTGGCATTCTTTACCGCGCCTTCAACGTCCGGCGTAACGGTTCCCACTTTCGGGTTTGGCATCAAACCACGCGGACCCAGGATCTGGCCCAGCTGACCCACGACTCGCATGGCATCCGGGGTGGCGATGACCACATCAAAATTCATATTGCCTTTTTTCACTTCTTCAGCGAGATCTTCAAATCCAACGATATCGGCACCCGCGGCCTTGGCCTTGTCGGCATTTTCGCCCTGGGCGAATACGGCAACGCGCACGGTCTTACCGGTACCATGGGGTAACACGGTTGAACCCCGTACAACCTGGTCAGACTTACGCGGGTCAACACCCAGATTGACGGCCACATCGACAGATTCAACAAATTTGGCGCGCGGCAGTTCCTTCAACAGGTTCAGCGCGTCTTCGATGGCATAGAATTTACCGTGTTCGAGTTTTTCCTTAATCGCCTTGAAACGTTTGCTTAGCTTGGCCATTTACACGCCCTCCGTTTCAATGCCCATACTGCGGGCGCTACCAGCGATAGTACGGACCGCGGCATCCATATCGGCAGCGGTCAAATCCGGGTCTTTAGTCTTGGCGATTTCTTCCAACTGGGCGCGGGTAACCTTACCGACCTTGTCGCGGTTCGGCACACCTGAACCTTTCTGAATGCCTGCCGCTTTTTTCAGCAGAATGGCCGCCGGCGGCGTTTTCATGATGAAAGTGAAACTGCGATCGCTATAGACGGTGATCACAACCGGTACCGGCATGCCTTTTTCAAGGCTCTGGGTCTGGGCATTAAATGCCTTACAGAACTCCATAATATTAACGCCGTGCTGCCCCAGGGCCGGACCGACCGGCGGACTCGGGTTGGCTTCCTGCGCCGGAACCTGCAGCTTGATATAAGCTTCGATTTTCTTTGCCATTTTTTACTCCTGTGGGTGCAAACGCCTTGCGGCTCCCCTATTTCTATAAAGTAACGAGGGCCAAGGGCCGAGTAACAAGGTTTTGAACAGTGTGGCGTAGCCACTCATTCTCCTCGTAACTCGTTCCTCTCCACTCGTCCCTATGAAGCCAGGTCGAGATGGGCTTTAGCCCTTCTCGACCTGGCTGAATTCAAGATCAACTGGAGTGGAGCGACCAAAAATGGACACTTCCACACGCAGGCGACTCTTTTCATAGTCCACTTCCTCGACCACACCATTGAAGTCGTTGAAAGGACCTT
>CBDUOW010000057.1:0-9335 GCA_965368945.1 uncultured Gammaproteobacteria bacterium | reverse complement strand
ATTGCCGGCTCCTGCTATATCGGTAAGCGAGTGTTGATCAGTGGTCAGGCTGCAATTTCCGATCATGTCAAGATTGCCGATGATGTGGTGTTAGTGCAACGGGCTGGTGTGATCAGCGATATTGATGAACCTGGCATCTACGCCGGTCACCCTTTGCAACCGGTACGTCAGTACTTCAAAAATTCTGCTTTGCTAACGAAATTGACGGATATGAAAAAGCAGCTCAACAAACTGGAAAAGGCTTTACAAAATACAGATCAGCAAGCCGAGTAGTTTGCTTAATGAAAATCATACAAGACATTAGTTGAACAATGATCAAGCGTAGTGCACCTGGGAGTAGCTAATCGATAATCTAGTTACCATTATTCAGGCGAGTGGTGGCCTGGGCCTGTTCCTGCTAGGCATGATTGTAATGACCGATGGCTTGCGTGCGCTTGCGGGCAGTGCCATCCGTGCGGCATTGATGCGCTTTACCCGCAGTCCGTTATCCGGTGCAGTGACCGGAGCAGTGAGTACAGCGATCCTGCAATCTTCCAGTGCAACAACAGTTGCAGCAGTCGGCTTTGTTGGAGCCGGGCTGATCACTTTTTCAGCGTCGCTGGGGATCATCTTTGGTGCCAATATCGGAACCACGATAACCGGCTGGCTGGTGGCGCTACTGGGCTTCAAGCTCAATCTGGGCACGGTGATATTACCTGTAATATTAGTCGGCACTATTCTGCGGTTGTTTGGCAATGGTCGCGCAGCAAACATCGGTTATGCGCTGGCCGGCTTTGGGCTGATTTTTGTCGGTATCAGCCTGATGCAACAGGGCATGAGTGGTTTAACGGATATCATTACTCCGGAAGCCCTTCCTGCGGACACCCTGATTGGTAGGCTACAATTGGTCGCTTTGGGTATTTTATTCACCATGATTACCCAATCGTCGAGTGCCGGCGTAGCTGCGACCTTAACGGCATTGTTCGTGGGCGCGATTACATTTGAGCAGGCAGCCGCACTTGTAATTGGCATGGATGTGGGTACCACAGTTACGGCAGTTATGGCCTCAATTGGTGGATCAGTTGCCGCACGGCGCACCGGATTGTCACATGTTATCTTTAACCTGTTTACCGCTTGTGGCGCATTAATTCTCATTACACCTTACACCCTGTTATGGGAATATCTATCTCCTGGCGCACTAAGTTCAAATGCGGAAATTGCTTTAGTGGCCTTTCATACCAGCTATAACACGCTTGGGGTAATGGTCATATTGCCATTCACGGGACGCTTTGCGCACTTGATAGAGAAACTCCTGCCGGCCAAAAAACCTTCCTATACCGGCAGACTGGGTGAGGGGCTGCTAGAACAACCGGCACTTGCATTAACCGCGGTTCAAGCCAGTATCCACGATGAACTGCTCGCACTATTACGGCATGTCAATGCAATGCTCGGTGATAGCCTGATGGGAAGGCGCGCGGATTTGGCGGAACTACAAGCTGCCCTGGATGAGACGTATGCCTATGTAGACCGGATACATTTGCATGAGACGCAAGGTGCCGAATGGGAACGTATGCTGGGGATTGTGCATACCCTGGATCACATGCAACGACTACATGAACGCTGCGAAGAAGAAGAGGACCGTGCCATCACCGCCAGAGGCAGCGCGGAACTCTCTGACTATGGTCGAACCATGGTCAAAACAATCAATGGCATATTTAATGATATTGAAACCCAAAGTTGGACTGAGGCGGCAGAACGCGCAGATAAAACCGCGGTGTACATCCATGATCAGGTTGAACCTCTACGGCAATCCATCCTGGCCAAAATCGCCAGTCATGAAATTGATGTGCCGCAAGGGACGGGGCGGCTGGAGGCGATTCGTTGGCTAAAACGCGTCAGCAAGCATGTTGCCCGCATTATGCAACATTATGGCGAGGCCGTGCTTGCTGCAGGCAAGTAACTTACTCTTAAGACAGTGTGTTATTGGCCGGCTTTGCAGAATGTAAACCAATTATTGATGATACGCTGGGCTTAATTCGTGAACCGCTTCGATGAAGACCCTGGCATGTTCAGGGTCCACATGCTGGTGGATGCCGTGACCCAGGTTAAAGACATGGCCGGAACCCTTGCCGTAGCTTTCAAGAATAAAGGCCACTTCCTGGCGAATTCTTTCCGGTGAGGAGTACAGCACACAGGGGTCCATATTGCCCTGCAGGGCAACCTTGTCGCCAACACGCTCACGGGCGCGCCCGATATCCAGGGTCCAGTCAAGACCAAGAGCATCCGCACCGGTTTCGGCCTGATCCTCCAGCCATTGGCAACCGCCCTTGCTGAAGATGATTACCGGTACTTTATGGCCATCGCGCTCACGCTTGATGCCATCGATTATTTGCTGCATATAATGCAGCGAGAATTCCTTGTAATCCCGTGTCGTCAGGGCGCCACCCCAGGTATCGAAGATCATAACAGTCTGGGCACCACTGTCGATCTGGGCATTCAGATAGGCAATGACGGAACGTGCCAGCACATCCAGAAGTTTATGCATCAGTTCCGGTTGTTCATAGAGCATGCCTTTGCAGGTGTGAAAGTCCTTGCTGCTGCCGCCTTCGACCATGTAAGTCACCAGTGTCCAGGGGCTCCCGGAAAAGCCGATCAGCGGTACCCGGCCATTTAATTCACGCCGAATCATGCTGACGGCATCCATGACATAGCCGAGATCGTAGTGCATGTCCGGTACGCCCAGTTTGTCGACGTCAGTCTTGGTGCGAATGGGATTTTCAAACCGTGGTCCTTCACCCTCCGAAAAATACAGGCCCAGACCCATGGCATCGGGAATGGTGAGGATGTCAGAAAACAGGATCGCGGCATCCAGCGGAAAACGATCCAGCGGCTGCAGGGTTACTTCAGTCGCAAGTTCCGGTGTTTTACAAAGGGTAAGAAAATCCCCGGCTTTTTTGCGCGTCGCACGATACTCCGGCAAATAACGGCCTGCCTGGCGCATCATCCATACCGGAGTCATATCTACGGGTTGTTTTAACAGGGCGCGCAGAAAGCGATCGTTTTTCAGTTCAGTCATGATTTTATTGTTAATTAAAGTGATGCTGGATTTTGTAAAGAAACCCGTATCACTGAGTTGATTCCTGGCCGGTGCAAACGCAGCCCATGGGTTGTTAGTTATATATCCAGGTAGTCGATGATGCCTTCCGCTGCCTGCCGTCCTTCATATACTGCGGTGACGACCAGATCGGAACCGCGCACCATGTCGCCACCGGCAAAGACCTTTGGATTGGTGGTTTGATGCTTAAATGCCTGTTCCAGTGGCGCTTTAACCCGGCCCCGTTCATCAATTTCAATACCGGCATCTGTCAACCAGTCGGCAGGGCTGGGACGGAAACCAAAGGCGATAATAACGCGATCCGCCAGGATAATTTCTTCGGAGTCAGGTACAGGTTCCGGTCGACGGCGACCCCGCTCATCCGGCTCACCCAGTTGAGTGGTGACGACCTTAACGCCTTCGACACGTTCCGAACCCACAATTTCGATCGGCTGGCGATTCCACAGGAATTGCACGCCTTCTTCCTTGGCGTTTGCCACTTCACGTTTGGAGCCGGGCATGTTGGCTTCATCACGGCGATAGGCACAGGTGACCGAGTTGGCGCCCTGGCGGATCGAGGTACGGTTGCAGTCCATGGCGGTATCACCGCCACCGAGTATGACCACATGCTTGCCATCCATATTGATAAAATCCGCCGCATCCTTTTCCAGTCCCAGGCAGCGGTTTGCGTTGGAGATCAGGAAGGGCAAAGCCTCGAACACTCCGGGCAGGTCTTCACCAGGAAAACCGCCTTTCATATAGGTGTAAGTACCGGTGCCCATGAAGACAGAATCGTAGTCCGCCAGCAACTGCTGGAAGGTAATGTCCTTGCCTACCTCTGTGCCGAGAACGAACTCCACACCCATCTCTTCCATCACGGCGCGGCGATTTTTTACGACTTCTTTTTCCAGCTTGAATTCCGGAATGCCGAAGGTCAGCAGGCCACCGATTTCCTCATACCGGTCGTAGACAACCGGTTTGACGCCGTTACGGATTAACACGTCAGCGCAGCCCAGCCCCGCCGGTCCGGCACCGATGACTGCGACCCGTTTGCCCGTATCCTTGACCTGGGACAGGTCAGGACGCCAGCCTTGTTTAAAGGCGGTATCACTGATGTATTTTTCGATGGAGCCAATAGTGACAGCGCCGAAGCCATCGTTGAGGGTGCAGGCACCTTCACACAGGCGATCCTGGGGGCAGACACGGCCACAAATTTCCGGTAGTGAGTTTGTGCGGTGTGAAAGTTCGGCGGCTTCCTTAATGTTACCTTCACCAACGAGCTTGAGCCAATTGGGAATGTAATTATGAACCGGACATTTCCATTCACAGTAGGGGTTCCCGCAGGCGAGACAACGATCAGCCTGATGCGCGGCCGTCTCGGCATCATACTTGCCATAAATTTCCCGGAACTCTTTTTTCCGTTCGTTAGCGGGTTTTTTATGCGGGTCCTGTCGCGGAACCTGAACAAATTGAAAGTTGTTACTCATAATTCCAGTTTCTAGTCTTTAGCGTGTGGCACCTCAGCGTAATGCAACGCCGGGATGTTCATGTCACTCGTCTTATGATCAGGCAGCGCGCTGCAGGTCTGCCAGCAGGGATTCCAGCGAAGCAGTTTTTGGCTTAACCAGCCAGAACTTGCCAATGGCATCGGCAAAGTTATTGAGGATGTATTGGCCGCGGCTACTGCCTGTCTCAGCTACGAATTCCTGGATGACTTCACGCAGGTGGCTGCGATAGGCTTCCATATGTTCCGCGCCAATACGCTGGATCTCAACGTCCTGATTGGTGCAATCAACAAATGTATTGGGCTCGTCATAGACATAGGCGAAACCACCGGTCATGCCTGCGCCGAAGTTGATCCCGGTAGTACCCAGCACGGTAATCAGACCGCCGGTCATGTATTCACAGCCATGATCGCCCACGCCCTCGATGACGGCACGGCAACCTGAATTACGCACTCCGAAGCGCTCGCCTGCAGTACCCGCCGCGAACAATTTGCCACCGGTGGCGCCATACAGGCAGGTGTTGCCCATGATAGGTGTATTGCCGTGGTCGAACTCGCATTCTTGTGGGTGGCGTAGCACCAGCTTACCGCCGGCCATGCCTTTGCCGACATAGTCATTGGCGTCACCGACCAGGTACATATGCAGACCACCGGCATTCCATACGCCGAAACTCTGCCCGGCAGTCCCGGTCAGATTCAGCACTATCGGCGCATTCTCCATTCCAAGATTGCCGTGACGTACCGCAATTTCACCGGACAGACGCGCACCAATGGAACGGTGTGTATTTTTCACACTATAGCTGAATTTAGCGCCTGTCTTGTTCTCGATAGCATCGAGAGCATCCGCGACCATTGTTTCGGCCAGTTCACCCTTATCAAAGGGCTCGTTCCTGGGTTGAGTGCAATAACGCGGTTTATCGTCGGCAACTCCGCCATCGGAGAGCAGCGGCGTCAGATCCAGGGCTTGCTGCTTGTCGGTCTCACCTTCAAGGATTTCGAGTAAATCCGTGCGTCCGATCAGATCAGTGAGTTGACGCACACCAAGCGAAGCCATCAGTTCGCGGACTTCTTCCGTAACGAAACGGAAATAGTTCATAACCCATTCAACTTCACCACGGTAATGCTCCATTCGCAGCACGTTATCCTGGGTGGCGACACCGGTGGCGCAGTTGTTGAGGTGACAAATACGCAGGTATTTGCAACCCATGGCGATCATCGGGCCGGTACCGAAGCCAAAACTTTCAGCGCCGAGTATCGCCGCCTTGATAATGTCCTGGCCGGTCTTCAAGCCGCCATCGGTCTGCAGGCGGACCTTGTCGCGCAGATCGTTGGCACGCAACAGTTGATGGGTTTCGGTCAGACCCAACTCCCACGGACTGCCGGCGTACTTCACCGAGGTCAGGGGTGAGGCGCCGGTACCGCCGTCATAGCCGGAAATGGTGATCAGATCCGCATAAGCCTTGGCCACGCCCGCCGCAATGGTCCCGACGCCGGCTTCGGCCACGAGTTTGACGGACACCAGTCCATCCGGATTCACCTGTTTGAGATCAAAAATCAGCTGGGCCAGATCTTCGATCGAATAAATATCGTGATGTGGCGGTGGTGAGATTAATGAGACGCCCGGTTTGCAGTAACGCAGTTCGGCGATGAGGTTATTGACCTTATGGCCTGGTAACTGACCGCCTTCACCCGGCTTGGCACCCTGGGCGATTTTGATTTGCATGACTTCGGCATTGCGCAAATAGGCAGGTGTTACGCCAAACCGGCCGGAGGCCACTTGCTTGATCTTGGAACGTCGATCGTTGTCATAACGCGCCGGATCTTCACCACCTTCACCTGAGTTAGAACGTCCGCCCAGGCGATTCATCGCCTGCGCCAGGGTTTCATGCGCTTCGGGGGAGAGCGCGCCGAGACTCATTGCCGCCGAATCAAAGCGTTTTACGATCTGCTCTGGCGGCTCGACTTCGTCGATCGAAACAGGGGTAATATCCTCGCGAATTTTTAACAGGTCGCGAAGATTAATGGGTCGACGATGATTGACTAAATCGGCATAAACCTTGTACTTGGCGAAGTCGCCTGACTTTACCGCAGCCTGCAACGTTTGCACGATATCGGGATTGTAGGCGTGATCTTCTCCACCATGGATGTACTTTAGCAGCCCGCCCTGTTCAATGGATTTGCGATTATTCCAGGCGTATTTACAGAGGGCGCGCTGATCCGCCTCGAGATCCTCGAAGCGGCTACCCTGAATGCGGTTGGTGGTGCCGGTGAAACACAAGTCGACCACATCCTGCTGCAGACCGACTGACTCAAACAACTGGGCCCCGCGGTAACTCGATATGGTGGAAATCCCCATCTTGGAGATGATTTTATAGAGGCCCTTGTTAATGCCCTGTCGGTACTGGCCATCCAGCTTGCAGGCATCCTGTTCGGTGATTTCCTGCGAGCGAATCATTTCACGGATCACTTCATAGGCCAGGTACGGATAAATCGCCGTGGCGCCATAGCCGATCAGGGTGGCGAAATGATGGGGATCGCGCGCCGTGCCGGTTTCGACCACCAGGTTGGCATCACAACGCAGGCCGGTCTGAATCAGGCGATGGTGGACAGCGCCGGTTGCCAGTAAGGCATGCACCGGCACCGTGTTGGGATCGATGTCGAAGTCACTTAACACCAGTACCACTTTGCCGTTATTCACAGCCGCCACGGCTTCGTCGCAAATAGTTTCAATGGCATCGCGTAGCGACTGTTCCGCCGGGCGGTTCAAGGTGATGTGCTGATGGGCGTAATTAGTGTTGTCCTTATCCAGCGCAAGCAGCTGTTTGAATTTACTGGAGGACAGTACCGGCGAGTCAACCAACAGACGAGCTGCATGCTCGGGTGTTTCCTCAAACATGTTGTGTTCACGGCCGAAACAGGTCTCCAGTGACATAACGATTTGTTCGCGAATCGGATCAATCGGCGGGTTGGTAACCTGGGCAAACTGTTGGCGAAAATAATCGTATGGCGAGCGCACCTGTCGTGAGAGTACCGGGAAAGGTGTGTCATCCCCCATGGAGCCGACCGCTTCCTGGCCATTTTCTGCCAGCACGCGAATGATCTGATCACGTTCTTCAAAGCTGACCTGGAATAGCTTTTGGCTGGTGATCGCCTGTGCCGGCGTCATGATACTGTCGCAGCTTTCTTCTTCCAGCCTGGATTCCAGCCGCAAAGCATGATCCTTGAGCCACTGTTTGTAGGGATGGGCTTTTTTCAAATGGTTGTCGATGTCTTCGGGAAACAGTAATTCACCGGTATCCGTGTCTACCGCCACCATCTGGCCGGGCTTGAGTCGCCCCTTGCTTTGGACTTCTTCCGGGTTGTAGTCATACACGCCGATTTCCGAAGCCAGCGTGATATAGCGGTCTTTGGTCACCACCCAGCGGGCAGGACGCAGCCCGTTACGGTCCATGGAACAAGCGGCGTAGCGGCCATCGGTCAGCACGATGCCAGCCGGACCGTCCCAGGACTCCATGTGCATGGAGTTGTATTCATAAAAGGCCCGCAGTTCGGCGTCCAGGGTGTTAACGTTTTGCCAGGCAGGTGGAATCAGCAGCCGCATGGCGCGGAAGATATCCATGCCTCCGGCCAGCAGGGCTTCCAGCATATTGTCCAGGCTATTGGAGTCTGAGCCACTCATGGACACCAGCGGACGCACGTCTTCCATTGGGATGTAGGGCGTTTCAAATTTGTGGCCCCGGGCGATGGACCAGTTACGGTTACCCTGCACGGTATTGATTTCGCCGTTGTGGGCCAGGTAACGGAAGGGCTGGGCCAGGCGCCATTGCGGCCAGGTATTGGTGGAGAAGCGCTGATGGAATACCGCCAGTGCCGATTCCATCGCCGGGTTGTTGAGATCCTGATAAAACACCGGCAGGTTGGCCGGCATGACCAGTCCTTTGTAGGAAATCACCTTGGAGGACAGGCTCGGTAGGTAGAAAACATCATCGCTGGCTTCAATGGCCTTTTCGGTGCGACGCCGCGCTATATATAAATGGCGTTCAAAGGTGATTTCATCCATGCCATCGGCCGCATTGATAAAAATCTGCTCGACCTGAGGCAGGGTTTTGAGCGCTTCTTCACCGCAGGCGGAGGGATCAGTCGGGACTTCACGCCAACCCAAAACGGCCAACCCTTCCTTTTTCAGTTCAGCTTCAAGAGTTTTGCGGGCTTTTTTGGCTTTTTTACTGTCGGGATTCAGAAACACCATGCCGACGGCATACTGATCCTTGAGGGCAAAGCCTTGTTCCCTGGCCACGGCACGCAGGAAACTGTCGGGTTTTTTCAATAACAGACCACAACCATCGCCGGTTTTACCGTCAGCCGCGACAGCACCACGGTGGGTCAGGCGGGCCAGCGCCCCGATAGCGGTGCTCAGGAGCCAATGGCTGGGTTTGCCATCCATTTGGGCAATGAGGCCAAAGCCACAGTTATCCCGCTCAAAAGCGGGACGATACAGGCCAGTAGTGGGGTTTTTTTGGTTGCTCACAATCACTCGAACCGTCGTTAAAAAATCGTAAATGCATGCCTTTTTCAGGTGGCACGGCAGCAAGGCAAAATGGTCAGGCAGTATACAGCCGCGCCGATGGGGCTTCAATCTCCCCAAATGATTGATTTATGGCTAAATCCCAATCAAAAGGTGGGTCTATTGGGTGGAAAATAGTCGAAAACGGGGACTATTGAGTCTCAAGCCGGGCGGACAATGAGTCGGGTAATCAA
>CBDUOW010000056.1:0-9341 GCA_965368945.1 uncultured Gammaproteobacteria bacterium | reverse complement strand
TTTCCGGTGATAAATGATCCGGAAGGTATGTTGGCGCAACGTTTTGGAGTGCGCGCTGTACCCAGTAGTTTCATTATTGATAAAAATAATACCATCGTATTTCGTGAAACAGGCTTTACAACCGGAATCGGTTTGCGTTTGAGGTTGTGGTTAGCGAAGTAGTGACGCTCAGGTATCAGGCTAACCTGATGAACAATCAGGAAGACAATATTTTTTTAATGTTCTTGAATGATTCAGCAGCCTTGGCTTCCAGGTTTTCGGCAAGATATTCGAGTAAAGGGAGTAGCTGCTCTACCAGTTCGCTTACATGCGGTTTGATGTTTTCAGTATGACCAAATTCAAGCAGGGTCATCGCCGTTTGCACATTCATTTCCTTCTCGACCGGATGTTGCCGCAGTGACTTGATGGCGATCTGGTTACCCCCGGCTTTGGTGGCCTTTTCAAGATAACTTTCCGCATCTTGCACCAGGTCATCGATGGCTGTATCAGCAACAATAACAGGTTCCAGTAAGCCTACACTGGCCGTAACATGGATTTCGTTTTTGCCTACCTGGCATTTCAGGGCGGAGATATCCTTCAGAATTCTGGTCGCCAGATCCTTTGCGCCATCGATAGGGGTATCGCGTAAGATCATGGCAAACTTGGCCAGTCCAATGCGTGCCACGGTGTCTTCCTTGCGCATAACCTTGGCCAGGGCCTGGCCAACCTGTTTGAGTATGGCATTTGCCTGTTCTTTGCCGTACTTGATGAATATCTGGTTGAAGGCATCGATATCCAGGCGAACAAGCGTGAAATGACCTCCATGGCGTTTGGTAAAGGCCAGATATTCCTCTGCTGTCTTGCAGAAGTAACGGCGGCCTCCCAAACCGGTCAATTCATCAACCGCAGCCTGATTTTCCAGCTTGTCGGAGGTCTCGCTCAGCTTGCGGTTGGTTTCACCATGGCGAACATGTGCCTTGGCGCGAGCCTGTAACTGGACCGAGTCGAAGGGTTTGGTGATGAAATCGCTGGCGCCCTTGTCCAATGCGAGCTGCTTGGTTTTGTCATCATCCTCCTTGCCTGTAATGATGATGACGGGCATATCCTGCAAACGGGGATCGTCTGAGCTGCGCATGCGATCCAGTAAGCCAAAGCCATCCAGATAGGGCATGGAAAGATCAGTAAATACCACCTGGATTTCGGGATCATTAAGGAGATGGGTCCAGGCATCTTCGCCATGTTCGGCCTCGGTCACGTCACAGTTTTTACCCAGCACTTTGCTCATGGCACGGCGCATCACGCGGGAATCATCAACGGCGAGAATGCGGGGCTTCTTGGGGCTTTCTGACATACAGACTATGCTCGGATTTTACTTTATTCTGATTATTTCGGCACATTGCCGGAATGGTTTAAGAATATCCTGTCATTTGCTCCAACTCCAGCCTAAAGCGGTTGATTTCCAGAATATTGGTTCATGGCGCTAGCCGACAGGCTCCCCGGTGTAAAATGCAGTTCGATTTGCCCTGTTGATCAGGTATATTTGTTTGATTGCAGTTGTCCCATTTGGACAGCTAATTTCTTGTGAATGGTTGCGAGCAGAATGACATTAATGGGGGAAAGGTTATGTTACGGTTTCTTTTAATGTGTGCATTGGTGCTGACCAGTGCTTGTGTGAGTGCCGGGTCGCCACGCAGTGATTACATGAAGCTTTATACGGTGGAAGGTGAGTTCGAAGACGTGCGGCAGGATATCGAAATGGCCATTACCGATCGCGGTATGGTCATCAACAATGTTTCCCATATAGGTAACATGCTGGCGCGCACCGGCCAGGATTTGGGTGCCGGCAAGGAAATTTATAAACACGCCGATGCGCTGGAGTTCTGCAGCGCGACGGTTTCGCGGCGCATGATGGAAACGGATCCGCACAATATCGTGTTTTGCCCCTACATTATCGCGATTTATTCCTTACCTGCCGAGAAGGACAAGGTCTACGTCGCTTTTCGCCGGCCATTACCGGTAGGCGGTGCAGAGTCCAGACAGTCCCTGGTTGCCGTGGAAAAACTGCTGGAAGACATTATTGCCGACGCCACGCAATAATCTTGAATACATTACCCTGTAAATTATCTGGCCACGACGCTGGATCTATCTTAGGTACAGGTCGTGGCCAGATCCTTGCCTGGCGTGTCTACTGTTGTTGCTGTAGCTGGATTTCCTGACTCTTCTTTACGTAACCGTCATAAGCAGGAATGGCAATCGCTGCCAAAATACCACCAACGAAAACGATAATCAGGAGCCACATGGCGATGACAACACCAGTACTGTTCGGTGGCGGAGGATTACCATAACGATTGGCGCCTTGTGTACCCGGCGCGAACAGTACATACAGACCGAAGATAATGTTGACAATCGGCACCAGGAACAACAGATAAAGCCAGCCTGTTTTATCCAAATCATGCAGACGTTGTACCGCGATCATGACACTGATGGCGATCATGGCAATATATACAACACCCATGCCAATCAGCGAAAGGGTACTAATACTCTCTGTCTCACTTAGCGTCATTCCTATACCACCCGTCAAGCCTAACAACACCTGGCCAACAAGTGCGACAACAAAGCCATAGGCAAGATAGCGGACGCGCCCCAGGCGACCGCTTAATGAAAAAATTCTAATGTCCCCAAATCCGACCGCGGCATCAGCCACGGCAGCAGAAGGTGGCGTATATGGACTGTTCTCACTCATAAATGTATCCCCTTTGGTTAATATAACTTCCTGTGAAAATCGGGTTCAAACGTTGTTATCGGCAACAGCAACCAGACCTGTAGAATTAATCGCTCCCGATGTCGCTGTAAGTACTCGCTTAATCTGGATACCATCAGTCGATAAAGAGTCTCAAGTATTAGCTACATAAGCAACTATGTCTTTAGGCTTACAGTCTGGAACTGGCCTTGATATCCATATACTGGTTAACCAGTGCGACAGAGAGATCTCTGGGTATCACATCCAGGCACATAATTCCCCTGGCACGAAGTGCTTCAACGGCCTGTCCCCGTGATTGCAGGTAATCGCGCGTGGCAGCATGACGCACTGCTTGTTCAAAATCGGTAATACGGTTATCGAGTTCCTGGCTTAGGGCCTGTTCCTGCATACTGGCAACCAGTACCAGGTGACGTTGTTGTAATAAGCGAATAGCGGGTAGCAGGTCGGCGTTATCTTCATCTCGTAAATTGGTGATGAGTACCACCAGGGCACGTTTCTTTTGCCTTAGCAGCAAGCGAGTGGCGGCAGCGGCATAGTCAGGCACGCGGGTTGAAGGTTGCAGATCATAAAGGGTGTTGAACAGGTGATTGATCATGCTAATCCCTTTGATGGGCTGCAGCCAACGTTGTTCTCCGCTAAAGCTGCCGAAGCCCACCCCATCACCCTGGCGCAGGGCAACATAGGCAAGCAGCAGGATCGCATTCAGACTGTGATCAAAGTGGGACAGTTCATCATCCCGGGCCAGCATACGATGGCCGCAATCGAGCAGGAATATAATTTCCTGATCCCGTTCCTCCTGATATTCACGAGAAATCAACTTGCGTATCCGGGCGCTGGCTTTCCAGTCAATCTGGCGCAGCGGATCACCCTGTCGATATTCACGCAATTGATGAAAGTCCTGTCCTTCACCGCGGCGGCGGTGTTTACGGATCCCCATCTGACTCAGACGGTTGTCGGCGGCGAGGAGCGTGTATTTGGCAACCGCCGCAAAGTTGGGATAAACCCGCACCTGATCTTCCAGCTTGATGTGACACTGCCGCCGCCAAAGGCCTAATGGTGACAGAAGGCGCAGTTGGACTCCTTTAAACCAGGCTTCACCCCGTTCAAGCGGACGGGCACGGTAACGAATCTCAGCATAATCTTCCGTTGACAGATTAATTTTACGAGGTAAACCCTCAACTTGCAGCGTCGGTGGATAGTGATCAAATACTGCAATTTCTCGCGGCCCCTTGCCTTTATGACGAAGACGCAGGGTTACTGTTTCCGGGACTCCCAGCGCCAGGGAAGCGGGCAGGTGTCGGCTGATTTGCGGCAGGGGTTGTCGCCAAATCAGCAAGGCATCGATCAGGCTGACAAGGACAATGAGTCCCAGGGTCCCCCACCAGAACGGAATCAGTTGCGGTTGCAGGGCCGGTCCCAGACCGGCCAGCAGCAACAGGGCAACACTGAAGAGTAACCAGCGGGTTGGGATCATTGACGCGGTGCATCCACCTTGTCGAGCAGGGCCACCAGGACCTGGTCTGGGTCCTGGCCTTCCAGTTCCAACTCGGGTGTGAGCAGGATGCGATGACGTAAGGCCGGCAGCGCGACCGTCTTGATATCGTCGGGGGCGACAAAATCCCGTCCCGCCACTAAAGCGGCGGCGCGCGCCGCGCGAATCAGGGAAATCCCACCGCGCGGACCGGCACCCACGCTGATGCCCTGCCAGTCACGTGTGGCACGAATAATACGCACGGCATAATCAATCACCTCACGGTCCACACCCAGTTGGGCGGTGAGTTGTTGTAATTGCGTAATCAAGTCCGGTTCTACCAATGGTGAAATGCTGCTGACATCCAGGCTGTCGCCCACCTGGCCAGTAGTAACATGGGCTACCAGGTTTTGCTCCTCGCTTTCAGAGGGATAGTCGATGAGAATCTTGAGCAGGAAGCGATCCAGTTGGGCTTCCGGCAATGGATAGGTGCCTTCCTGCTCCAGCGGATTCTGGGTAGCCAGCGTCATAAATGGCCGTGGGACTTCCAGGGCCTTGCCTTCCAACGTGACCTGGCCTTCCTGCATCACTTCCAGCAGTGCCGACTGGGTTTTGGCCGGCGCACGGTTGATTTCATCGGCCAGTAGCAAGTGGGTGAAGACCGGGCCCTTGCGCAGGGTGAACTGTTCGCTTTGCATGTCATAAATAATATGACCGGTCACGTCGGTGGGCATCAAGTCCGGCGTAAACTGGATACGCCCAAACTGGCCACTGAAACTTCTGGCCAGGGCCCGCACCAACAAGGTCTTGCCCAGGCCGGGCACGCCCTCGATCAAAACATGGCCGGCGGCAAACAGGCCGATTAATACCTGATCGATAACGGCTTGCTGGCCGATGATGACCTTGCCGATCTCCTCCCGCATTCGCTGAATTAATTGATGCGCCTGGGCCAGCTGTTCTGGCGTGGGTGCGGGGATTGATATTGGTTGTTGGCTACTCATAATTGTTTCCTGATGTTTTCATATTGTCGGATCATGCGAGTGAATTCATGTTGATGTCGAACTTCAGGCCCCTCCAGCAGGCGGCGGGTGGTTCTGACATCTTGATCGGTGACGCTGGCCAACAGCTCGGCGCGCTCTTCATCAGACATCCGTCCCCAGCCTGGATAGCGGTTAGCGGCGGTAGTGATGAAATGTTTTCGCACTGCCGCGACCAGATGGCGGGACTGTTTCTGGTGCCAGAGGAAACGGCCATTTGCTTCCACATGTTCCAGAATCCGGCGTCGTACCGGCGGCGGTTCTGCCAGCCGAGGGCCGAAGCGCCGGCTGCGTGACCAGAGCCACAGGCCAAGCCATAGCAGGGCGGCGGTCATAATTTCAGGTGCATATTGCCAGAGCCATTCCCACAGGGACGGCATATCATTATTGGTTATCAGCCAGACCGGACCTCGTCCATCGACCAGGTGCCAGAGAAACTTCGCGTGGTCATGCTTCCCGATCTGCAGGAACTGGATGAATTCCAGATCGGTCACAATGGTGACTGAGCCATCACCATGTTGACGCCGAACCAGTACCGCCCCCCAGTCGTTCTCAATGACCCAGTCACCGGATTGCGCACCCTCAAGTACATAAAGAAGATCGATGTCGATCTTCATAAAGTCGTTTGCGGAGGGCCAGTCCACATCCAGATAGTCGGCGTATTCGCTCGTGTCCTCAGCGATCGACTCTTCATCGACATAGAACAATGTCAGGCCCAGGGTTTCCAGCAGAGGATCCCGTAGCGGTTCCTCTTCTTTTAATAAGTGCGGCACAGTGGCTACCAGCCTGCCACCGCCAGCGACCCACTCGAGTAAGGCACGGGTGCGTTCCAGCCCCAAAGTCTGGCGATCGCTGGTAATCAGTAATACATCGGTCGGTCCCAGCTTGTGTAACAGGCGGGAGTTGTCATCAAGTGGGGTAGTGGCAATTCCCATTGCCGCGAGGAAGCGCTCTGCCGCCAGAAGAGGATTGACGGCGGCCTCACCTGTGAGGCCGCTAGGCAGCTCGATCTCCCTTTTTTCCAGCTGTTGGGAGATCCAGTATCCCGCTCCGCCCAACAACGACAGAATAAGCAAGGTAACCAATATCGCTAGCCGACTCATTCAGTGGCTACCTTTTCAAAATGAGTGGGCCAGTCATTCAACAGGCTGTTGACGTTGTTTTCAGCCGGTTGGCGGTGGGCATAGGCAACTATTTGCCAGGCCGATGTAAGTTGTTGCAGGAAGCCCTGCAGATCGTTCGGCAACGAGGCACTGCGCGCGCAATTCAACACATCGCCTTCGGTCATGCTGTCGTTTAGTTCCAGCAGATGATCATTCACCAGTCGACTCAGGCTACCGCGATACAACAGGCTGAGTGCCTGGCGATGTTGGCCGTTTTGCCACAAGCGGCGACTTTCGGCGGCGATGTCATCGGGTAATGAAGCCGGTTGGATATCCATGCCGAACAGGGTGGTGGGAACGGGTTTGTCCTTTTCCCGCGCTCGAAGCTGGATACCAGCCAGCAAACGATCCCGGTTAATTACCAGGTAGATGATAGCGATTACCACCAAAATGAGCAGGAGCAGTTTCAGCCCATCGGCCAGCAGGATGGGTAAACCGGGAAACAGCGGTTCATCCTCGAGGAATTCTTCATCATCTGACTCGAGGTTGAAATCCTTTGGGAGCCAGAGTGTCATGCTGCGTGTGGTGGCGAAGTCTTCATGTGCCAACACTTCTTTAATCACTCGCCCGGACTCATCTACGGGCAGGGGAGCTTCCGGCTTGATGGGTGCTTCATTCGTTTCCGCCTGCACAGGGGGGGCTGCACCCAGTCCAATCATGCCGATGGACAGGGCCAGCATTAACATCGCGGTGCTACCGAGTGTTTTTAGTCGTGCAGCCAGGCGCCGAAAGCCCAGTTCCACGTCCCAGGCCTCCAGTTCAGTCCGTCGGTTGAGGTACAACATAAAACCGGCAGCCACATAAAAAGGCTCAACGATCAACACCGCCAGCAAATAAAGACCATTCGACGCGAGTTCCGCCCAGTAGGGGGGTACATCAGAGAAGAACGGTGCCAGCATTTCAAAACCACTGTCCTGTGGCAGAAACATATAAATCAGTCCATACAGACTGAATAACAGGATGATTTCCATATGAATACAAATGAACATGAGCCAATAGGCATGACCGCTGGCGCGGGCTTGCAGAATTCGCAGACGCTCGCGGCGGGCTTTGCCGCGCAGGCCTTCCAGTTGCCACACCGGCAAGGTGAAGCTGCGGCCGGGGGCAAAGCGAAACAGCGTAAGATTCACAAACAAACCGGTCTTTAACAACCCGGGCAGGTGGCGCAGGGTGTCCCGGCTTGATGGTGTCTGACCAAAGACGGCATGGCTCAATACGTAAAGCACGATTCGGTCATACACGGGTTTCAGCCACCAGATAATCAACCCCGCCAGCCACATGTGCTCAGATAACAGCAGGTTAGTGACAAGAAACAACGGCAGCACCACCAACAGCAAGGGGCGATAAATCGCCCGCCAGTAGCTTTGTACCAGCCGCAGCCCCAGATCCATCGCTTCGCGATGGCTGCGGGGTCGAACCTGAATCGTCATGTCATCCAGTTGCACGCCGCCGTCCTCCCAACAGGAAATACATAAAGACGAAACCCCACATGGCCAGTCCTGCGCCATATTTCACATCTGTCGGTACCCAGCTTAACGGCGACCAGAACGCTTCCACCATGGCGGCGAGGATGAACATGCCGGCTGCGCCGTACATCAGCTTCAGGGCTTCGCGGGCTTCTTCCCGCAGGGCGCGCAGGCGAGTACGTCGGCCGGGGGCAAGGAGTGCAAAACCCAGTTGCAGTCCCGCTGCCGCGGACAGCACGATGGCATTCAGCTCCAGCGCACTGTGTCCAGCGACGAAGCCCCAGAAGGTTTCGTTATAGCCGATTTGCGTCAGGTGGCCCGCCGCGGCACCTATATATAGTCCATTGAACAGCACCACAAACACAGTGCCGACTCCGAACAGCAGGCCACTGGCAAAGGTGCGAAAACCGATACCGGTGTTGTTCTTGACGTAGTAACCAAACATCATCAGATCGGCATCAGCCTGGCGATCCCAGTCACGGCCGACCGTCTCGCGATTTTCCGGGTTATACATATACTCCAGCTTGCGCAGGGTGGCGCCGTCCATCACGGTGTACACCATATCGGGGTTAACCTGGATGGCCGTGATCATCCCGACAAAGGGCACATAAAACAGCAGCGCACTCAGCAGGACCAGGCGCCACTTTTGTCGTACTCGGGCCGGGAAGTCCGCCAGCACATAGCGAGCCATTGCCTTGAACAGATTGCGGCGTTCGCCGTACATGATCTGGTGGCTCTCAAGCACCAGGCGGTTGAGGCGGTTGATCAGATGTGGGCTGTAAAGGCGAGTGCGGGCCAGGGCCAGATGCTGACAGGTCTGGCGATACAGGGCGGCAAATTCCGCCGGACTGGCTTTGTCACTGACGGATTGCCTTTTGGGGGATCTTCTTTCCAGCCAGGCTTCGAGGCGTTGCCACTTAGCTCCATGGGCGGTGATAAATTGTTCCTGTTTCATGCTGCCTTCCCGGATTCTCGAGTGTCGCCGCTGGCACCTTGTTTTGCCGGTTCTGTTTGCTGATCGCCACTGAGCCATTTGGCATAACTGTACAAGGTCTTAATTGCGTGGGGATTATTCGCGACCAGGGGTCCGGTAAGTTGCGCCAATTCCTCGGCACGCTCCGGGGTCAAGGCGGGGCTACGTTCGGCAAACGCTATAATGGCCTGTTGCTCTTCCAGGTTAAGTGCATAGGGTGGGCGTGACGGGTGACTGATTGACAGCTTCGGTACAGGTAGGGGGGCATCCCGGTAAACGACAATAGTCCCGGCAGCCAGATCGCCAAGTCGCTTGAAGTCGCGATTCAACATGATACTGGCCATGCCAAAGCCGTACATAATCGGCAGAAAATCAACCACCCGTAGCAGGTTGCGTATCAGCGAAGCACTCCAACCGATGGGAGTTCCATCGTCATGCAAGACTCTGATGCCATAGGAACGTTTGCCCGGGGTTTGTCCATCCCGCAGCAC
>CBDUOW010000055.1:0-9518 GCA_965368945.1 uncultured Gammaproteobacteria bacterium | reverse complement strand
GGCCGGCGATGCCGTCAGCATCAGCTGGGTCGATAACACCGGCGGTAAAGATGCCGCTGAAGCGAAGATCAAATAATTAAACGTCAATCCACATACAGGATGACAGGAGTTATAAAAATGAAAAAATTCCTAATTGCAATTAGCGCACTGACGGTGCTTGGCGGAGTTGCGGCCGTTCCGGCTCAGGCTACGCCCCAGGAGGACCTGAAACAGTTCCGTGCCTACTTCTTCAAGAAATTCCCGGGGGTAAAACTCCAGGATTATGGTAACGGCATTTATGCGCTGGATGCCTCGCGTCGTTTTGAATGGGAAGCGATGGAAGAGTTCCCGCCTTACGAAGAAGGTCTGGAAAAGGGCGAAAAGCTGTTCATGAAGTACGGCATCGCCAAGTGCTTCCCGAAAGGCGGCGTAGGTATCAAACAGGATTATCCCTACTTTGACAAGAAGAGCGGCAAGGTTCGCACCCTGGAACAGGACATCAATGCCTGTGTGGTAAAAAATGGCCACAAAAAGCTCAAATGGAAAAAAGGTGACTTACCCGCCATTGGCGCTTATATGGCCTACACCTCACGCGGCAAGAAGCAGAATGTTATTGTTCCTAACAATAAGGCCGCCCTCGCTGCCTACGAAGATGGAAAAACCACCTTCTATGCCAAGCGCGGCCAGCTCAACTATGCCTGTGCTGACTGCCATGTGTATAACTCCGGCATGATGGCCCGTGGTAACCTGCTTAGCGCCGGGCTGGGACACACCTCGCACTTCCCGGTGTGGCGTCGCAAATGGGCGGGAGGTCAAGGTGGTACTAAAGGCTTTGGCACCCTGCAACGCCGTTATGGTGGTTGTAACAAACAGGTCCGTGCCAAAGCGTTGAAAGCCCAGAGTGAGGCATATAATAACCTGGAGTACTTCCACACTTACATGAGCAATGGCATCAAACTGAACGGTCCCGCCGTACGTCAGTAAAACCTGAGTAGCAGAACAAAAAGCCCGGCTTATGTCGGGCTTTTTTTATTCCTGATGTTTTCTTGTCGTTGCTACCTTAGCAAGCCATTCCTTGAACTAGCAGTAATTGGCTTGTTGCTGTTATTAATACGATCTTAAGGCATCGCACCTCATTACAACATAATAATGCACTGGTAGAACAAGCAAGTCGGAATAATGAACGGTTAATGCGGGCCTGGCTTCCTGCCGCACTGACACTAACAGGAATGTGGCTGAAATCAGTGGAAGTCAAAAGAAAAAGAACAAAACTGGCAGGTACTAATTAACCAGCCAGTTTCTGGTCACTAATAAAACCTAGCTGTCCGCACGCTTGTATTCAGCATCCGGATCATAACCGGGACGCAGCGAACAAAACACGGGGCCACCCGCAGCCGCATCAAGTTGGGCATAAATGGACTCCAGGGCCTGATCCGCTGTCGGGAAAATATTCTCTTCGCCGATCGTCTTGCGTAACCCGGTGCGTTCCAGGGTATCCAGCACCTGCTTCTTAAGGCCGCTGAATATCACGGTGATACCATTGCCACGCAAACGCGAAATCACATTATGCAATATTTCTTCCCCGGACGCATCCAACTGATTAATGCCGTCACCCACAATGAGAGTAAAATGCGCTTCCGGCTTGTGAGCCTGGGCTTCCAGGATGGCATCTTCAAAGAAAGACACGTTGGCGAAGTACAGGGAACCGTCATAACGAATCGCCAGAATATTCTCGTCGGTCCCCAAATCCGGGTTCATCTTGACATCTCGCAATGTACCGTCTTTATATCGCCCCAGGATCGCAACCCGCGGCTTCATGGTGCTATAGAGGAACAACACAATGGCGAGTCCCGCACCCAGCATAATGCCGTTATCCAGGTGCGGTGCAAACGCCAGCGTGGCAATGAAAGTGACAATGGCAGCCAAACCATCATGCACGTTAGCCTGCCAGGCGTGTTTGATCGCCTTGACATTGATAAGCCCAAACACGGCCATCATGATAACCGCAGCCAGTACCGCCTGTGGTAAGTGAAATAACAAGGGTGTCAGGAACAACAATGTGATCAATACGACCAACGCGGTGAATACTGCGGACATGCCGGTCACTGCGCCGGCATTAAAGTTCACCGCGGAACGGGAAAACGAACCACTCACCGGATACGACTGTCCCAGGCTACCCACCATATTAGCGAGCCCCTGCCCAATCAATTCCTGGTTCGGATCAATGCGTTGCTTGGATTTCGAGGCCATGGCCTTGGCAATGGAAATGGCTTCCATAAACCCGACCAGGGATATCACAAAGGCACTGGGTAGCAGCTTAACCGCCATATCCCAACTCAGTTGGGGCATACTCAGACTGGGTAAACCCTCCGGAATTTCTCCCACCACCTGGCCGCCGTGCTGCTGAAAACCGAAGTACCAGCTGACAACCGTGGCTAAAGCCACTGCAACCAACACGCCCGGTACTTTTGGCATGTACTTTTTTAAGCTCCACATTATCACGATCGCTGCCACGCCCATGATGAGAGTCGGTATGTGGGTATCGGGAATTTGTAGAATGACCTCATAAATGTCATTGGCGAAAAACTCGCTCCGCGGCTTGGTCACACCAAAAATCTTGTTGAGCTGGGATAAACCAATGATTAAGGCCGCCGCATTGGTGAACCCCAGAATGACCGGATGGGACAGGAAGTTAACGATAACCCCGAGCCGGAACACGCCCAGCAGGAACTGCACCACTCCCACCAGCAAGGCCAGCATGATGGCCATGGCAATAAATTCATCGGAGCCAATTGTCACGTAGGCTGCCAGGGTTGACGCTGTCAGCAGGGAAACCACCGCGACCGGGCCGGTCGCCAGTTGCGCCGAAGAACCCCATAATGACGCCACGATGACGGGCAAAAACGAAGCATACAAGCCGTAGTAAGGTGGCAGGCCAGCCAACTGGGCATAGGCCATGGATTGGGGAATCAGAACCAGGGCAACGGTGATACCAGCGATGAGATCCGCTCGGAATACTTTTGGATCGCGTACCTGACCAATCCAGTCAAGAAAAGGTAAAAACCGCTGCTTCAACACTCCCATTAATTCCTCCCCTAACAAAGTTATCCCCTCATCATACCAGCGCCTTTATCAGTTTGGTAATAGGATATATAATGCCCCGCTAATTTATACTTTCTCATTAAGGGACTTCAGGCAATCAAAGCCGGATTGATGTCCCTTTTGATTTTTGACCGAGCAAATCTGGGGAAATTTCTTTGAGCGTCGCAATCAACCGCAAACAAACCATCAAGCGCGCAATCGCCGCCATTATTTTTGTCATTATTGGCATCGTATTGAGCAACGTGGTTCCCACCACCGAAGTTGCATGGGTCACCGCCATCCTGCTGTTAACCATTTACCTGTTTGCTTTTGAAATCGTCCCCGTCGACGTAGCGGCGGTTAGCATCATGGTGTTACTGGGACTAACAGGCCTGTTTGGGGCCAATCTGGGCCTTTCCGCTCCATTGGTTGATCCCAGACACCTGTTTGACGGGTTTGCCGGTAATGCGGTGATTTCAATTATCGCGGTCATGATCATCGGGGCCGGTCTGGATAAAACCGGCATTATGGGGCAGGTCGCCAGTTTCATTCTCAAAGTTGGTGGTACAACTGAAAAGCGCGTCATACCGCTGATTTCCAGTACCGTCGCATTTATTTCCAGTTTCATGCAAAACGTTGGCGCCGCGGCGTTGTTCCTGCCGGTGGTCAGCCGTATATCCGCCCGTACCGGATTACCCATGTCGCGGCTGCTGATGCCGATGGGCTTTTGTGCCATCCTCGGCGGTACCATGACCATGGTCGGATCCAGCCCGCTCATCCTGCTGAATGACCTGATCCTGACCTCCAACCAGGCCCTCCCCGCCGACAAGCAGATGGAAACCTGGAATTTGTTCTCCGTTACGCCGATCGGCATCGCCCTGGTTATCAGCGGCATTCTGTATTTCGTACTGGCCGGTCGCTTTGTTCTGCCTGTCAATAAAACGGAAGGGGTTGAAGCCACCAGTACCATGCAGTACTTCAAGGACACCTATGGGCTGGACTTTGACCTGTTTGAAATTGAAGTACCACCTGGCAGTGAACTGGTTGGCAAGATGCTCGACGAGTTCGAACGTCCCGAAAGGATCCGCGTAATTGCGGCCCTGCGCGAACCCGATGATTTACGCGTCGGACCCGGTGGCCTGGCGCGGGATATCGGTATCAGCGCCAATAGTGTGCTGGGAATCATGGGGTCGCCGGCCGCCGTGCAGGCCTTTGTCGGCAAGTACCAGTTGAACGAGCGTAACGAGCTGGAAACCTTTACCGAGTCACTGGCTGCTACCAAGGCCGGCATCGCTGAAGTGGTCATTCCACCCAGTTCCAGCCTGATCGGCAAAAGCGCCCATGATGTGTGGATGCGTAAGACCTATGGTATTTCCATGCTGGCGCTGCACCGCGGCGGTGAAACATTCCGCGAGGGTGAAGGCGTACGTGATATGCCGCTGCAAGCCGGTGACACCCTGGTGGTGCACACCACCTGGGAGGCCCTGGCTCACCTGAGTAAAGACCACCACAACTTCGTGGTGGTCACCACCGAATATCCGCACGAAGAGCTGCGTCCACACAAGCTGGGCTATGCTTTGTTTTTCTTCGCCATCGCCCTCGGTCTGATCCTGTTCTCGGATCTGCGCCTGTCGATCTCCCTGCTGGTTGGTGCCATGGGCATGGTCCTCAGCGGCGTCCTCAGTATGGACGAAGCCTATCAGGCGGTAAGCTGGAAAACCGTATTCCTGCTGGCCAGTCTGATTCCGTTGGGCGCCGCGGTGGAAAACTCCGGCACCGCCGCGTGGATTGCGCAACAAACCCTGGAACTCCTGGGCGGCGTTCCAGGCTGGGTGCTGCAAGCGGCCATTGCCGTGCTGGCGACCTTCTTCACCCTGGTGATGTCCAACGTGGGTGCGACGGTGCTATTGGTCCCATTGGCGGTGAATATTGCGATTGGCGCGGGGGAGGATCCCGCCGTCTACGCCCTGACTGTAGCGATTGCGACTTCCAACTCATTCCTGATTCCGACTCACCAGGTCAATGCCTTGATCATGGGACCTGGCGGCTACCGCGTGCCGGACTTCATGAAGGCCGGGGGTATCATGACCATCCTGTTCCTGGTCGTGTCGATCACCATGCTGAATATCGTATTCTAGTTAAACCATCTGCAGTATCAAACGGGGCATTCGCGCCCCGTTTTTTAATTTAACCATTGGGGATAAAACCTTGAAGACACTGCTCTCTGCCCTCGCGCTCCTCTTGCTGCCGGGTATCACCCTGGCCACGACTGCCACTGGAGAAACCCTGGACCTCACCCATCATCCCGTGGGTTACTGGGCAATTGCCATTTTTGTGGTGGCTTACCTTCTCGTCATGGCCGAAGAGTTCACCCATTTACGCAAATCCAAACCGGTCATTCTTGCGGCCGGTATCATCTGGGCCCTTATCGCCGCCGTGTATGTCAGTAACGGCATGACCCACACGGTTGAAGCCGCGGCACGCCACAACCTGCTGGAATACGCAGAACTGATGCTGTTCCTGCTGGTAGCGATGACTTACATCAATGCCATGGATGAGCGCCAGGTGTTTGATGCCCTCCGTTCCTGGCTGATTCGCAAGGGCTTTGGCTTCCGTAAATTATTCTGGCTCACCGGTATTCTGGCGTTTTTTATCTCCCCGGTGGCGGACAACCTCACCACAGCTCTGCTGATGTGTGCCGTGGTCATGGCCGTGGGCGGTGACAATATTCGCTTCGTGAGTATCGCCTGTATCAATATTGTGGTTGCCGCCAATGCCGGCGGTGCCTTCAGCCCGTTTGGTGACATCACCACCCTGATGGTATGGCAGAAAGGTATCGTGGAATTCTGGACCTTCTTCGCCCTGTTCATTCCCTCCGCGGTCAACTTCCTGGTACCGGCGACGATCATGCATTTCGCCATCCCCAACGAAAAGCCGCAAACCTCGGACGAAGATATCCCCATGCGTCGCGGTGCCAGGCGCATCATTTTCCTGTTCCTGCTCACCATTGCTACCGCTGTGAGCTTCCACAATTTCCTGCACCTGCCACCAGTGCTGGGCATGTTGACCGGTCTGGCCTACCTGCAACTGTTTGGTTACTACCTGCGCAGGACCCATAACAAGCAAAAAAATGCCACCCCCTTTGATGAAAACAAGGCCGACAAAATGATGGGGGACGTGGTGCCGTTTGATGTCTTCAACAAAATCGCCCGGGCGGAATGGGATACCCTGTTGTTTTTCTATGGGGTGGTAATGTGCGTCGGTGGCCTGGGCTTCATTGGCTATCTGGCAGTTGCTTCGGATGTGATGTACAACACCTGGGGCGCCACCTCCGCCAATGTCGCGGTGGGTGTCCTGTCAGCCATCGTCGATAACATCCCGGTAATGTTCGCCGTGCTCACCATGCAGCCCGAAATGTCCACGGGCCAATGGCTGCTGGTGACCCTGACCGCCGGTGTGGGTGGCAGCCTGCTATCCATCGGTTCCGCCGCCGGCGTGGCGTTAATGGGTCAGGCACGTGGAAAATACACCTTCTTCAGCCACCTGAAATGGACCCCTGCCATCGCCCTGGGTTATGTCGCCAGTATCCTGGTGCATATGTGGATCAATAAAGGCCTGTTCTAAAGGGTTGCCAGCCGCCCACTAATCATGGGCGGCCTCCTTTCTTCTCTATCATGACCTTGTTTCCTCCTTAGACCAGTTACACGTAAAAAATCGCTCCCTGCCTTCATGCCCACAGGCCGGGTGATTGGCACCACAGCTGCTTATTAATGAAAAAACCGAAACAGTGAGTTTCGTAAAAAGAAAAGCCCCGCCAAAGTGGCGAGGCAAATACCGACTAAGGAGGAGTCATTGTCGATAGACTACTTACGCAGTCGTTAAAAATGCAGGAACAATGCCAACATCCTATTTTTTAATATAATCAATAACTTATATTATTTAACGCAGAGTGAAAGATAAGCCGCTCCTATTTTATTTGCACATTTCCAGGGCGCGAAGCCCAACTTGGGCACTACTTTCGAACGAATTTCCTGTTAAGGTTTTTTATCGACTAACTCTCAGACGAAAGTCGATGCCGATCCGGCATTCGAAATAATAAAATTTACTTCGAGTTCGCTAAACTCGCTAACTATGCCAATATATAATCAGCCCGATTAATAACAATAGACAATTGCCATGAATGACTCTGCCCCAACACCACTGTTTAAACCATCAACAGGCGGACTTTTTTACGCTCTGCTGCTACGAACCGGCATCATAGAAGAAGGCAAGTATCATACGCGACGAGTTATTCTTTTTTTCATTGGAATTACCTGGCTCCCCTTATTGATTCTGACTGCACTGGAAGGCAGCGTCTACAAAACAGGCGCAGGGGTTTCTTTTTTCACTGACATTAATCCACACGCCAGATTTCTGATAGCAGTTCCAATCTTATTACTCGCCGGCCAAATAATTGATCCCCTGGTGGGTGCCGTAGTCCAGCATATAAAAACTTCGGGGTTATTACCTGAAAGCAGTCGTGCTCAATTTACCCGTGCATTGGATAACATGACACGCCGCCGTGACTCAATCTGGCCTGATATCGTCATTATTGTCATTGCGGCCACAATTTCCATGCTGGCAAAACCGGGGTATGGCGAGACGGAATTGGAAAAAGTTTCAACCTGGTTATGGGCATCGGATGGTAATAGTCTTTCTATTTCACGCGCTGGCTGGTGGTATTTCCTGTTCGCCGCCCCACTTGCTCAAATCGTGCTTTACCGTTGGATATGGCGATTCATTATCTGGATTGGTTTTCTGTATCACGTATCCAGAACACGACTCGCATTGTTACCGACTCACGGCGATCTAACTGGTGGCCTGGGAATATTATCGAATGGCCAATTCGCCTTCGTTACCATTTTTCTGGCATTTGGCACCCTATTGTCAGCAGGGCTGGCCCATGAAATGCTGGTGGACGGGCTCAGCATGAAAGAAGCCAACGCGATTATTTACGGTATTATCATCGCACAGCTGATAGCGATCGTTGCACCACTTTTACTTTTCACCAAACAACTGTTCAATGCCAAGCGACTTGGGCGTCGGCAATACGGTGCGCTGGGATATCGATTATCCAATGCCTTTGATAAAAAATGGAACCAGGAAGAGGCCCCGATGGAACAGGGTAAGGATATTCTGACCGCCGTTGATCCCTCGGCACTGGCTGACTACAATGCCGTATATGAGACAATCAGTGGCATGCATATCTTCCCCATGAAAATACGGACTATCGCATTAATGGGCATTATTCTAGCCGTGCCATTCGCGCCTTTGGTGTTTATTGAAATGCCGCTCAACGAGGTTTTGCAGCGCATACTCAATGCGCTTGCATGAGTATAATTAACGGGGTTTTGATATATTATCCAGAAATAACAGCTTGATGTTATTCCGTGTCGTTGCTGTCGCTATCTGTATCAAGGCACTTATAGTGTTCATGAACTGGACAACCAAACCCGGTTCGTTGATGCGTTAAACGACCACTGAGATAATCAGCAACAACACTATCAGGATCCTTCCTGGTTGTAATAACACTCATTATTCCCTTGTTCGCCAAACGCCGCGCCAGTCCCTGCCCCATTCCGCCGTTTATCAATACAGCCACCTCATCAAGTGGATGTGGATCATCGGGTGAGCTATTGTGAAAAGAAAGTTCTTCGGGAAGCTCGAATAAATCCTTGGAAAGAATTTTCCCATTATCAACTTGATAAATCAGAAATTTTCGACATCTACCGGTATGGCCGGTAATATGGCGTCGATCCTGGCTGGCAACTGCAATTTTCATCATGATTTCCAACAAATACAGTATAGACTACAATTTACGCGCACCGGAAATGGATGTTTATCAGGATTATAATTTAATACTAATGAAGCAAACAGCTTTCTCGAATTAACGTCTTTAACTCTTCCAAACTGGCGCATTGATTAATTGCGTCTGATTCTAAACAAATATCCATGTGTCCCGATTCCTCCACGAATACAGCGGGCCATGGATAATCTCCGTTATTATACTCTTCTAAAAACTCGTCACGGTGTATAAATTTACATTCAACACCAAGAGATTCTATAAATGATTTCCATTCATCCCGCATGGAAAAATAGGAATGGGTTAAGGCACACAGACCACAGGAATATGTCTGGGGAGAAAATATTTTATGTGCAATATCAGTGACCGTGTTAAACAAGCCACTATCGGCGTTATAAACAAATATGAGTTGTTTCTCATTTTCCTTCATTTCACTTACTCCACGATGTTTCGGATCACGAAGTACTTTTGCGAAATCGTGTCAGTTTAAGAAGAAGTAATACAACCGGGGTGCCGTGCAGAAAAAGATCAAAGATATCAAGGGGTTTTACCAATTCACCGGCTGCCAGCATCTTTAGTTTCTCCCACAGGTGCGGTTCCGGTGTAAACGGTGCCA
>CBDUOW010000054.1:0-9534 GCA_965368945.1 uncultured Gammaproteobacteria bacterium | reverse complement strand
TCGTTTGTAAAAGGGATTAATATTGCAGTAATTGCTCTTGCTATTTTTGAGCTCGGTCTGGTTGTGAGCAAAGAATATGGTGAACACAAAGATGACCATATCGTAATAGTATTACGCCGCACCGTACCTCGCTTTGTCAGCATAGTATGCATAGCACTGGTACTCGAAGGGCTTTTGCTTATTATAAAATATAGTCAACTCGATCTGGCTGGTAATCTGTATTACCCGGTAGCCATTATCATTTCTGCAAGCCTGTTACTAACCGCTCTTGGTATTTTTCTGCGACTTTCAAACTTCTCTGAGGAGGAAGCTTGTGAGCAACAAGATTTACCACAGCATGCACAGGCCTCGTGCATACCACGCTCGCTAAACACGCGATATCCTTTACCCGAAATGTGAGCGACGAATTAATTCTGTTTTCTTAGTGTCTTCAACAGGTTATTTCACTATTTACCAGGTTACTCTATATATAACACATAGTCGTTAAATTCCCCTACAAAATTAACACTATTGCAGCCTGCAGATTTTTTATTTCGTACTATGCTAGTTGTTCCAGGTCCAACTTTATCAGCATATCCCTATGCTGTCGGGTTCCCACTTCCACTATAAGGGAACCCAGGGTGGAAAAATAAATCTAACGTTACTGTCAATGGAGGTGTGCCATGAGTCAAATTCTTGATGAAGTACTGGCAGCTAATGCAGACTACTCAGCTGATTTTGGTGACAAAGCCGATCTTCCGATGCCCCCGGGAAGACATTTTGCGATATTGACCTGTATGGACGCCCGACTTGATCCTGCCAAATATGCCGGCCTGGCTGAGGGTGATGCTCATGTCATTCGAAACGCCGGTGGCCGTGCAAGCGATGACGCCATTCGGTCCCTGGTCATTTCTTACAAATTACTTGGGACACGCGAGTGGTTTGTGATTCATCATACTAACTGTGGCATGGAAACTTTCACCAATGAAATCATGCGTGACCTGCTTGCCAGCAGCTTAAAGACAGCCAGTGTTGATGCTTCAGGCTGGCATGATACAGGAGATGGCCCCGGCTCCATCGAAGGCAATTACATAGACTGGCTGACATTTTCCGACAATGCCAGGAGCGTCATCGAAGATGTGGAACGAATCCGCAAACACCCCCTGGTTCCACATGATATCCCGGTATATGGCTACATTTATGATGTCAAAACCGGAAAACTGGTCGAAGTACCGGAAGCCACCAGGCTGGGTAAAGCAGCCTGATTAATTCAGGCTTGTACTCTGGCGGGTAGAACTATTTTACTGGTTCTATCCGTCTGCTTTTAACAGTAAGATTTCAATTCATGAATGGTTTCAGATGCTTTTGCATGAATATGGTTGCGCGTTGGATCGCATCTTTCGACGCCAGATCGTCTGCAAAGGTTCGCACATTTTCCGGCCGAAAATCAAAACCGCGGCCTACCCCTGGATAGATGATTAAACGTGCGTCCTTTCCTTTGTCTTGTAGAACCTTGATGCTTGTTTGTGCCACCCGCATACGTTGATATTGATCATCTTCCCCGATGAAAACCAACACCGGGATGTCGAGTTGTTCGACTTCAGGGGCATAGCCATACACCTGTGCAGGTTCCGGGGCATTCGGATCCTGTAGGTGCGGATAGTAGGACACATAACAGACAATATCTTTTTTCTGTCGCTTGAAAGTGGTGGCAACTTTCAAAGTGTAATAACCACCACGCGTGTGAGAATAGAGACAGGCCTTACTGCTGTTGATATCTTTGCGTGCTAATAGAACATCCACTGCCTTATTGACATCTTTTTCAAGTTCATAGTCGTGTTCAATGGGATGTGTTCCGATAAAGTGGGCCTTGTAGATATCAGGTGCCAGCACGACAAAACCACGCGCGGCCAGGCGCACGGCATGGCGCTGCACCAAATCATCCAGACCACGACGCCCATGCTGAAATAATACTGCGGGATATTTGCCTTTTTTCCTGGGACGCACCACCATCGCCGGCACTTCAACATTATCACTCGTATATTCGATCCAGCTAGTTTCGACATCATAGTTAGTAGGCACTTCAATCTTGCCATCATTCCACCAGGCATCACTCCACCACCAGGAATTATCCTGTTTTACGTCTTGTGCAAAAGTGTATCCCGCCATCAAAAAGAAACTACTACTTATCATCAGTATTAGTATTTTATGATTCATCTTTCCTCCAGGAAACATTTAAAACATAATTATTATTATACTTTTAATAGCCCGCGATCAAACCAGAGATATGTTTCATATACAATTATGAACATTCTATCTGTATACTCATGAGACATTTCGCACACAGACAATCTTGATATTTCGATGCAATAAAGTCTAGTTGCTTCTCTGTAAGCACTACAGTCTGACATTGGCATAATAATACCGAACCAGACTTGCACTCGAACAGGTTTTTACAACGTGGGCATTGTTTTACTTCGTGAGAAGGCATCGTGGCAACAAATATAATGGCTAATCAACGATTCCTTCTAGTTGCTCGATAAGTATGCGTCGTTTTTTTTCTGCCCTCCATTTTCGTATACTCCAACAACAACTTTTCATCTTGTGTATGATTCCGCTAAAAAATGAGTGCTCTGCTGCATCAGAACCTGAATTCTTCATAAACCTTTCTTCCTCTTTTTGACATTTTTTATATATTAAAAACTGAAACTAATTCTATTTAGTCTGCTTGCCGTCAAATACTACTTTCAGCCTTGCGCTCATACCAGCCCCGAGTGGCATTGACGATTTTAACTACCGACAACATTACCGGAACCTCTACCAGGACACCCACTACCGTCGCCAGTGCTGCACCGGAAGAAAAGCCAAATAAACTAATCGCCGCCGCTACAGCAAGTTCGAAGAAATTACTTGCCCCAATCAAGGCGGATGGTGCCGCAACGCAATGGGCCACGCCGAGTTGGCGGTTAAGCCAATAGGCCAGGCCGGAATTGAAATACACCTGGATTAAGATCGGGATGGCCAGCATCAATATAATCAGAGGCTGCGCTAATATTTGCTCTCCCTGAAAGCCAAACAGCAATACCAGGGTTAATAGCAAGGCGCTCAATGAAACAGGGTGTAATCGTTTTAACAATTTTTCCAGCGCTGCTTCACCGCCACGGGCAAGCACAATTCTGCGCCACAATTGTGCAAATGCGACTGGTATAACTATATATAGTACCACTGACAAAAACAGGGTATCCCATGGCACGATAATCGCCGACAATCCCAGCAATAGACCTACAATTGGCGCAAATGCGAAGATCATGATGGTGTCATTTAATGCAACCTGGGTGAGCGTGAAATGGGGCTCGCCATCAGACAAATGACTCCAGACAAATACCATGGCCGTGCAAGGTGCTGCCGCCAATATAATCAACCCGGCAATATAGGAGTCGAGTTGTTCCGCCGGCAAATAGTCAGCAAATATGCCGCGAATAAATAACCAGGCAAGCAGGGCCATGGAAAATGGCTTGACGCCCCAGTTAACAAACAGCGTTACGCCAATCCCTTTCCAGTGCTCTCGCACCTGGTGCAACGCAGCAAAATCAATTTTAAGTAGCATCGGGATGATCATGAGCCAGATCAGGATCGCCACTGGAATATTGACCTTGGCGATCTCCCACTGACCGATAGTCTGAAACGGGGCAGGAAAAAAATGTCCAAGCGTAATTCCCGCAATAATGCACAGCGCCACCCACAATGTCAGGTAACGCTCAAATACTCCCATCTCAGCCCCAAGCACCTGCCTGGCGGTCGTCTCACATTGCACACTCATTGCTCTGATCCACTGTTATGTTGTTGACTGATGCGGTTGATTAACTCACTAACCCGTTGCTTGATGTCATCCCGGCTGGCTCGAAACACGTTCATGATTTGTTCCTCGTCTCCACTCGCTTTGGCAGGATCATCCAATGGCCAGTGTTCCTTGCGGGTCCCAGCTGGCATCGTCGGACAATGCTCATCGGCATGACCACAGACGGTGACGACCAGGTCCGCTGCTTGCAACATCTCCTCTGTAACACGCGTTGATTCCTGGGTAGAAATATCCACCCCGGCTTCAGCCATTACTGCAATCGCCCGGGGGTTTTTACCATGTGCCTCAATCCCCGCTGACTGAACTTGCAACCACTCCGGTCCGAGTCTTCGGGCCCACCCTTCCGCTATTTGGGAACGGCATGAGTTACCAGTACATAGAAAAAGAACATCCATCTTGCGTAAACTCGTGATAACCAATAATCATTATTAACCATAATTGAACAGGATAGCCCCGATATGGCATCAGGGCCCAAGACCACCGGATTCGGCCCAGAGCGAAAGGCCCTGATTGATAAAGTTAAGCGCCAGCAGAAGGTTACCTATCAGTAATGCGGCCGGGCGTAGCTCTACCCCTTGTTTCAATACATCGCGTACGCTAATCCCCGCACCAATTACCGTGATGATAAATCCAAATTCACTCATCAATAATGCCGTCAGCATCGGCAGACTAAATCCACTGTTTGCACTCAATGGGCTGAAACGGAACAGGATCAGGGCAAGAAACAAACCAATACCCAGTGTCAGCCAAGTTATAGATTTATTCATAGTAAATTCTCACGTCGCAATTTAAATCGCATCTTGATCCTACCTCTAAGACAGGGACTGCCAGTTATCTATCATAAAAAATATTGCCACCAATGCGGCAAAAAAGCCAATAAACCAGAACCATGCCTGCTGTTTTAATTTCCTTATCAAGGCGTGTTCATAGTGAGTACTGATGACAAATGGAATTCCCGGATAGGGCGCACGAGTAATACGGTCGAGTTTTTCCTTTAAATGCCCATATCGTTTCACCACCGTGTCTACACTACTACTTGTAATACTAAAATTACGAATCTCGTCATCCGTTTTGGGCCTGGGGTGAAGTGTATGCAGCCAGCCCAGAATATAAATCGAGTCATCTATCCCTATCCAGGACATCTTGTATAAGGCGCTCCCATCCTGAATCTGTTTACTTCTCTTCGGATGAACCTCGGCACGCATTGGATCAACAGCACATATGCCTGTTGAATCCGCTACATAAAAGCGGTCAAAACTTTCCCTGGCATCAGTCATCACACGGCCATCTTGCCTGCTAATGTCTTCGACTTCATATCGATACCATACACAGGGAATGCCCAGATGTGGGACCACTAGTGGCCTATTATTAAGATCCACCGTTCTGGCCTTGATTTCGGTTAGTCCCTGCGCAGCTGCGCCAATCGGTGAGGTTGGCAGGTCTTCAACGCGTCTGGCGATTTGTAAGCGATAAAAGGCAATAATCAAGAGGGGCAAGACAGCTAACAGGATCAGATACTCCACTCAATCTCGCTCCTGATATAAGTTTACCTGGCAAGCGGCGCCAGGGATATCTGGCCTTTTTTCTTGATCGGAATATCTGCATATAGCCCTCCAGGATCAAGAACGGCGCTAAGCTCATAGGTAAATGTATCTCTTGGCTGTCGCATTAAATCACCAATCAGGCTGATACTGTTGAATACATCCGCAGTAGCCGTCAAGGTGATATCCACTTCGCCATAGGCGTCGATCAACGGGAGGTCATTCGCAACACCGGTTAATATCCGGTGTCCTTCTATATTCACAGTGTACGATAACCCTTCAGGCGCCAATGCCTTACGGTTTGGATTGGTAACGTGCAGATCAATTTCAAACTGTGGCACCATACCCGCAGAAGACACAACTCGAAGAGAAGTCACGCTGACTGTCGGTTCCTTGAAGTTTGACTGCAGACTTGCACAATTCAGCAGTATTGCGGCTGAACAAATATAAAAGGCATACCTGTAAACGTTAATCATTTATTATCTATTAATCAGTAGCAGAGAAAAATTGTACTAACCTTCCGGCTTGTAGTCTGTTACCAGCAACATTTTTAGCACATCAATCGGGTTTATCTCATACCTTTCAGCCGCCTGCTTTAACTTTTCGTCGGTAGCGACATTGAATCCTTTTACTGATAAACGCTCCATACAATTACTAATTCCAATCTGGACACTTTTACACACCTCGGCCAGTGTTTTTCGCCCCAACCCGGTTCCCGCGTAGCGTGCCTCCACATCTTCGACGGTCATTCCCGATACCGGGGCCGGCTCCGGTTGCTTTTCATACTGACGAATAACAGCATACACATCCATCGGTGTGACATTATTGGCACGTGCAACTTTCTCGAGAGAATCCTGCGGTCCATTAAAACTAAATCCCTCGCGCTGCAGTGCCGCCACTCCTTGCTCCAGGTCCAGACCCATTCGACGGGATATCCCGGCAAGGGACACTTCTTCCGCATGACCAAAAGGGGGCTCCAGTTCCGGACTGGTCACCCAGCTATCTTTCAGGAGTTGATTAAGGTCGAATACCCAGCTCACGGGTGGAACATATAAGATCGACATCACTACAATAACTATTGAAAGCGTCATAGCGATCACGAATTCCTGTTTAAGCTGTAGCTGACCCTTGACCCGATCGGCAAGAAATTTCTTGAATGGTTTCCAGTTAAAGTAAAGGTGGATAATACCGGCGAAAATGAATATTCCGCCGAACATCATGTGCACATCGCCCCATTGCTCTTTACCCAAGCCAAACAATGACCAGTGAGTCCAGAAGGCCACCCTTCCCTGGGGCACAACGTACAATACAAGACCGGTGATTGTCAGAATCGCGAAAGCCCAGGTAACAATAAAAGCGATCAGGGAGCGAGTCGATTGTTTATTTTTAAGCATTGGAGTGACTTTTAAACTATTGGAATCATCTTGGCGTCAAGATTTAGTGCGTCACAACTACTGATAAATTCTTCCCTCAACCTGGCAATTGGCTGATCCGCCGAAATCTCAACTGTCATATGCAGGGCAAACATGGGTGTACCCGTATGGGCCCCGGCATAACGACTGGTATCGAGATCAACGATATTGATATTTCGACTGGAAAAGAACCTGGAAATATCCTGCACAATCCCGAGATGATCAATGGAGACCACTTCTACCGCATAGGGGGCCAGGTCCTGTGCTTCAGGTTTCTTGCGGGTAAGTTTCACCTGCAACTTCATTCTAAGAGAATCTTCCATACCTGGAATTTCATCAATGAATTCATCAATCGAGTTACTCGCGCCGCTCACCAGCATCAGAATTGCAAATTCACCTCCAAGCACACTCATGCGACTATCTTCAATATTAAGTTGCTTTTTACTCAGGACATTACTTAGCTCACCCACAATTCCCGGTCGGTCTTCGCCCAGGGCGGTAATAACAAGTTGTACAGACATAACGGCTTACCCTATGTAAATAAAATCACTCATCACCAGCATCAATATTTGACCCCTGCGTTGCCGATGCAGGTTTAACTTCCGGTAAAACATCCTTAAAGGCAACACCATATATTTCCCATATAGTGACGAACAGGGAGGCAATAATAGGTCCGATAAACAATCCCACTACACCAAACATGAAAATACCCCCAAGGGTACTCAGGAAAATCATCAATT
This sequence comes from uncultured Gammaproteobacteria bacterium, assembly GCA_965368945.1. Classification (GTDB taxonomy): domain Bacteria; phylum Pseudomonadota; class Gammaproteobacteria; order UBA6429; family Thiohalophilaceae; genus JAHEIJ01. The sequence continues at coordinate 2,003 of CBDUOW010000054.1, read as the reverse complement.
CATGCAGCTTGGTATCCTTACCCACCAATATTGGCCGGAGCAGGTTATCCAGACTGCCCACCAGAACACCGCAGAAAATAGTCAGACCAACGCCAGCAGTCACTTGACCATTCGCAATCAGGATAATTGCGGCGGGAATCCAGACCAATGCCGAGCCAACACTGGGAATAATTGACAACACCGCCATGATCGCACCCCAGAATACCGCATTGGGTATGCCTACCACAAAGAAAGCCAACCCGGCCAGGCCACCTTGCAAGAAGCCGATAATAAATGTGCCTTTCAAGGTCGCCCGTGTGACCGAGGTGAATTTCTCGAGTATGCGATTTTCATCGTTGCTATCCAAGGGAAGGTAATACAATATCTTTTTCATAAACTTGTCACCGTCCAGGAAAAAGAAAAACATGCTGTACAGCATCACAAATGCCATGAAGACAAAATGTACAGTACCCAGGGTAGCGTTGGACAAGCCATCAACCAGGAACTTGCTAATGGCACCGACAGCCTGCCCTGCCTTTTGCATGATCGTTTCCTGATAAGGCAGGATGTTTTTATAAAAAGGCAGGGATTGCAGATATTCTGTGATCGCGCCCCTATTTGACAAAGTATCCTTGACCCAGGGAGTCACCGACTGACCGACTTCGATTGCCTGCCCCACTACAATTCCGAGTAAAAATAGCGTCGGGATCAAAACGACAAAGAAAAGCAGTATCAGCGTGACCATTGAGGCCCAGTGACGTCTACCGCCAAACAATTTAACAAGATAAAGGTAAACGGGACGTGCCATGGCGCTGAACAACCCGGCCAGGAAAAGAGTCATCAGAAACACATCAATCATGGATAGAAAGAGCGCGGAAATAACCAGTAGCAGCAGCAACAGTGTCGATTTATTCACGATTTCCTGGTTCATTGCCTGGTCCTTTAAATTTTTTATTGGATTAGCTCAGTAACAAGCGGTGCGGACCACGACGGGAATCGTGGATACATGTCATGCCTGCAAAATTATTTTTAGTTTTCATAGGATATAGAATCAGAGAATACTTTCCTTGCTTATTAAAAACAATCGTTGATTTTATTTCTTCATTTTATAAGTTACTGTTTTAATTGCAATTCTATCTCTTCAAGGCGACTACTCCATAGCGCATTAGAGTCCTCACATTACTTTAATAATGATAATGATTATCATTTTTATATTCTCATTGACAACAGAACAGGGAGGGTGCCATGAGCTTCATAGTCAATGCCTGGCTGGAGCGATCTGCTCCGCAAATGCAGATTCTTAGCAGTAAGACGGGAGATGAGAGGAAGCCCGGATGGTATGATTTATGGTCTAAGAGCAACGATTGAGTTTTAAGTCACTATCAATATTGTTTATTTTAATAATTTTACTTCCGCTACAACGGCAAAATGATCTGAAATCACATCCGGCAGCACACGATAATTGACAAAACTTAATTCGTTTGAAATCAGTATCCAGTCAAGCCGGCGTTTTTTTGAAACATAGGTATACATATTATCCGCCGCCGGTTCATAAACCTTAAAGCCTGCTTTGTCAGCCAGGGTCTTTACGACGGATTCATCCGATAACCAGTCACTATTAAAGTCACCTAAAATGATCATCGGATATTCACGCTTTGCAAAGGCAGTCGCCATCTCGGTAATTTGCGCCTGCCGCACACTACTCCTTGAAAAATCAAGATGGACGGAAACGACATCGATATATATCTCCTTATCGGTATTTGCATCCGGTTTCCAGGAGACTCGAGTCAACAGGAATCCTTTATTTAGTGTCGGCGGCGAAGGCTTAAAGGTATGCTCTATTGTTTTGGAGATAGGCAAGCGGGATAAAATCGCTGTACCATAAGTAAACATCCTGCTTGTTGCATGATTGGCCCGATAATGCCAGGGATAGGCTGCTTGTCTGGCAATAGAAGCTACGTGATCAAATTTACCACTCCAGCCTGATGGTCCATCAGCCTCCTGCAAGGCAACAATATCTGCAT
>CBDUOW010000053.1:0-9681 GCA_965368945.1 uncultured Gammaproteobacteria bacterium | reverse complement strand
GGGCTCCGAGCGCAGTACCGAGGCGCAGGATCTCAGCCACGCCACGAGTGATCAGTGCGGCGCGGGCATTGGCCCCGAAGCCGAGACCGTCGGCGGTGCCGGCGGCGATGGCCAGGACGTTTTTAACCGCCCCGCCGATTTCAACGCCGATAACATCGTTGCTGGTATAGGCCCGGAAGTAGTCGTTGTGCAGGGCATGCGCCAGCTCAAGCGCGAAATCCTGATCTTCTGAGGCGACTGCAACTGCCCCCGGTAGCTTGTGCGCCACTTCCCTGGCAAAAGTCGGCCCCGACACCACGGCAATGGGAATGCTGTCGCCCAACTCCTCGCGCGCCAGTTCATGCAGCAGTTTTCGCGTATCCGGTTCCAGGCCTTTGGTGCCCCAAGCGACTTTATGATGCGGCTGCAGGTGAGGCTTGATTTTGAGCAGGGTCTCGCGAAATGCATGACTGGGAATCACCAGCAGGATGATATTCGCGGCAGGTATGACTTCGGACAGCTCCGAGCTGACCTTGAGTTCGGTCGGAAACTCGACCCCGGGCAAATAGCGTTCATTCGAACGATCCCGCTGCAGGGCTTCTGCATGGGTGGCCGAATGGGCCCACAATGTAGTGGGATGGCCATTGTCGGCCAGCAGCATGGCCAGCGCCGTGCCCCAGGAACCGGCCCCCAGCACCGCAAATGTCGGATTGGCGTCGCTCATGCCGGGGTATTAATGGGTGGAGGCTGCCTCACCAGCTTGTTGCTGCTGTGCCATGTGCTGGGCATAGAGAGCATCGAAATTGACCGGTGCCAGTATCAGGGGCGGGTAACCACCTTTGGTAACCAGATCAGACACTGCTTCACGGGCATAGGGAAACAGGATGTTGGGACAGAAACTGCCCAGCATATGGCCCATTTCACTCTCGGCAAAGCCGGTGATGGTAAAAATCCCGGCCTGCTGGATTTCAACCAGAAAAGCGGTTTGATCGGCATTTTTAACCGTGGCGGTCAACGACAGCACTACTTCATATACCCCTTCGTTCAAGAGCTGGGTATTGGTGTTCATGTCGAGGTTAACCTCGGGCTGCCATTCCTTGGTAAACATGGCGGGGGAATTGGGTGACTCAAAAGAGACATCCTTGATGTAAATTTTCTGTATTGCGAACTGTTGATTGCCGCCCTGCTGGGTTGCTTCGGATTGGTTTTCTGCCATGAATCAGGCCCCGGTTAAATTGCGAATGGTTAATAAAGAAAGCGGCGATCTTACCAGATTTAATGGCTTTGAATACGTACCGCCGTTGATGCTTATATGAACTGGCGCGCCCAGTTGAGCAGGTTTTGCAGGTCCATCGCGCCTGCGGTACGGCCGATTTCCTGTCCCTGTTTAAATACCGCCAGGGTTGGAATGCTGCGTATATTGTACTGCGCCGCCAGCGCCTGTTCTTGTTCAGTGTTGAGTTTGGCCAGGCGCATGCCGGGTTCCAGTTGCGCGGCGGCCTGCTGGAATACCGGCGCCATCATTTTGCATGGGCCGCACCAGGGGGCCCAGAAATCGACTAACACCGGAATATCGTTTTTGTTGATATAAGCCTGGAAATTTTCGCTCGTGAGCGTTAGCGGTTCGCCACTGAATAAGGCCTTGGAGCATTTGCCGCACTTGCCTCCGGCGCCAAGTTTTTCCTGGGGCACGCGATTGATACTGCCACAGTGGGAACACACAATATGCAGCGGATCATTCATGCTTCGATCCCAAGCTTTTGATCAAGTTCGCCCTGTGATTCCAGCGCAAAAAGATCATCACAACCACCGACATGGTAATCATCAATAAATATCTGCGGTACACTGCTACGTTGACTACGTTGTTCCATCACGGAACGTTGTTCCGTCTGCTCATCCACACGCACCTCGGTAAAAGATATGTTCTTGCTTTCGAGCAGCATGCGTGCACGAATGCAATAAGGACAGAACCGGCTGCTGTACATCACGACTTCAGGCATTCCTTCTCACCTCTGTTTAGCTGGCACTATTTTCTTGTCAGCGGCAGCTTGGCATTTTGCCAGGCCATGACACCACCGCTGAGGTTATACACATTTTCAAAGCCCTGTTTTTTCAACAGGCCGCAGGCATGGGAAGAACGGCTGCCGGAACGACAACCCACGATAATGGGCCGGGATTTGTATTTCTCCAGTTCCGTAATTCTTTTCGCCAGACTGCTTTGTGGAATATGAATGGAATTAAGAATGTGGCCGCTGTAGTACTCCTTATTCTCACGCACATCCAGCACGACAGCGTCTTCATGGTTGATCAGGTTGACACTATCGGCGGGGCCAACCGGCTGATAACCGCGCAGCCTGCTACCAAACAAATTGAAAAACAACATCACCAGAATCACGACCAGCGCAATGATCATCATCCAGTTATGGGTGACAAAACTTATGAACAAATCCACGGTATCTCCTGCAATCAAACGGAGTGAAATTTAGCAGCGGTATTATAAAGACAGGATAGAAAAATGTGCAGAGATCTTTTCCGACCCGGTGTTGGTCAGTTTCCGGCAAACCACCCTGGCTGGTGAAGTTCTACAAGCCAGTGGTACAGAAGACGTCGCGCATCATGTCAATGAGTCGCAGGGTCCGCGAATCACCTACCCGGTAATACACCCGGTTGGCATCTTTGCGCGAGTCCAGAATTCCCTTGTCGCGTAAGATAGCCAGGTGCTGGGAGATGTTGCTTTGGGAGGTCCCCACTTGATCGACAATATCCTGTACGCTGATTTCCTTGTCACCCAGGGTGCATAGAATTTTCAGGCGCAAAGGATGCGACATGGCCTTAAGCGAACGAGACGCGCGGTCAATGTCCTCATCACGGGTGATTAATTGGGTGTGTTCAGCAAAGTTCATGAAAATACCTGGTGTCACACATTTAATAATAATATGAAGAGTAGGGTAATATTGCTCAAGCCCATTCTTGCATACTCCCTTTTATTAATAAAACATTATACAATAATCTTCCATTTGAGAAGCCCTGCGGGCTTTTTCTTTGATATGCAGTGCAAATTCGGGCTTTTTCTTTGATATGCACTGCAAATTGCCGTCTGTCAGTGGGTATGGAGTCTATGCATTGATTGTATTAGACTAATTCTAAACTTGTAAGCCAGTAAAACGCGCCACACTTTACATATTCTATGCCCGACCACGCCCGACCCATCGTACTCGTCATCCTGGATGGCTGGGGATACTCTGAATCCCCGGAACACAATGCCATTGCCGCCGCAAACAAACCCAACTGGGATCGACTCTGGAACACTTATCCCCATACCCTGATACGGGGCTCCGGGGCCGAAGTAGGCCTGCCGGCCGACCAGATGGGAAATTCAGAGGTGGGTCATCTGAATATCGGCGCCGGGCGGGTGGTATATCAGGAATTTACCCGGGTCAGTCGCTCCATCAAGACCGGCTCCTTCTTTACCAACCAGACCCTGGTTGACGCCGTGGACAAGGCCAAAGAGACCGGTAAAGCGGTACACATTCTCGGCCTGCTTTCTCCGGGCGGAGTGCATAGTCATGAAGATCATATTCATGCCATGGTTGAGCTGGCGGCCAGACGTGGCGCCGACAAGGTCTATTTACATGCCTTTCTGGACGGGCGCGATACGGCTCCCAAGAGTGCGGCAGAGTCGATTCAGAAAATGGAGGCCAAGTTTGCCGAGATCGGCGGCGGCCGGTTTGCTTCTATTATCGGGCGTTACTTCGCCATGGATCGGGATCATCGTTGGCCGCGTATTCAAAGTGCCTATGACCTGATCACGCTCGGCAAAGGTGATTATGTAGCCGAAACTGCCGAAGCCGGGTTGGAGCTGGCCTATGCGCGGGGAGAAACTGACGAATTCGTCAAAGCCACCGCCATCGTTCCGGCAGGGACCCAGCCAATCAAGGTGGAAGATGGCGACGTGGTGATATTTATGAATTACCGCTCGGATCGGGCCCGCCAGATTACCCGGCCATTTATCGAGCCGGATTTCGATGCCTTTCCGCGCGCGGCAACACCCAGGCTGGGGTTGTTTGTCAGCCTGACGGAATACAAATCAGAATATGATATTCCCGTGGCCTACCCCCCGGATCGCCTCAAGAACGTCTTTGGCGAGTATGTCTCCAGGCTTGGTCTGCGTCAGCTGCGGATCGCCGAGACCGAGAAATACGCGCATGTGACCTTTTTCTTTAATGGCGGTCGTGAAGAACCCTTTGAGTTTGAGGATCGTATCCTGGTGAACTCGCCCAATGTGTCGACCTACAATGAACAGCCGGAAATGAGCGCACCGGAGGTGACCGACAGGCTGGTGGCCGCCATTGAAGGCGGTAAATATGACGTGATTATCTGTAACTACGCCAATCCGGATATGGTCGGACATAGTGGTGACTTTGAGGCGACGGTCAAGGCGATTGAGTATCTTGATACCTGTGTTGAGCGGGTCGTCAATGCCGTGCAAAAAGCAGGAGGTGAAATTCTTATCACCGCCGATCACGGTAACGCCGAAATGATGCGTAATGATGAAACCTGTCAGGCACATACCGCCCATACAACGAACCCGGTGCCTTTGCTCTATGTCGGCCGACCTCTCAATCTCAACCGCAATGGAGGGGCCTTGTCAGATGTGATCCCCACCATGCTGGATCTGATGGGCCTGGAGCAACCAACGGAAATGACCGGCCATTCCCTTATTGATCATGCCGAGGGAGAAACGGAGCAGCGCTGAAACGCAACAGACCTAATTATATCTCGACTAAACAGCTCACTTTGATGGGCCTGTTTACACTTGCAGCATAGGCAAAACTTCAGTCTGAGGGTTGCTATCAACCCCAATCCCGTTACTATCCAAAATTATGTTCAGGCGAAACCATATAGTGCTCCCTATTTTCCTCGGGCTGCTTGTCTTCTCTTCCGGAAACGCGCAGCTAAGCGATGAGGAACGTGCAATCAAGGCCGGCGAACTTGCGCGCCTGCAGGGCCGTATTGACTCGATCGTTGCCGAACGTAATGAAGTGCGAAGTCGGTACGACCAGGTACAACAAGCGTTACGCTCAACCGAACGGAAAATTGGCGCTTATGTCCAGGAACTTCAGCAACTTAACCGGCAACTGCGTAAGCAGGACCGTCAGCTTCAGAAGTTGTTGAAACAACAGCAGCAGTTACAACAGAACGTGGAAAGTCAGCGCGAGTTACTGGGTGAGCAAGTTCGCGCGGCGTATATGATCGGCCGGCAGGAATATCTCAAGTTGCTGCTCAATCAACAGGATCCGGCCGTGATGGGTCGGGTCATGGCTTACTATAAGTACTTCAACCAGGCACGCCAGGTACGCATTGAGCAGGCATTGCAGAGTATTACGCAACTGGATGAGGTGAGCCGCCGCCTTGAACAGGAAAAACGGCTCCTGCAAGCCATGCGGGATGAGCAAAAAGCCGGGAAGCAGGCGCTGGAAAAGAGCAATCGCCAACGGGCACAACTGGTGGCGCAACTGGATCAGGAAATCCAATCCAAGCAAGAACAAATCAGGCAGCTACGGCAAAACGAGCAACAGCTCAAGGCGGTGCTAGAGGCGATTGAAGATAGCCTCGCCGATATTTTACCGACGGAACAACAACGCAACTTCGTTGCCTATAAAGGACGGCTGACCTGGCCGGCGCGCGGCAAGATCGACAACCTCTATGGCCAGTCACGCCACAAGGGGCAGTTAAAGTGGAACGGCGTGATTATTCAGGCCCGTGAGGGTAATAGCGTGCATGCCGTGTCCCGGGGACGAGTCGCTTATGCGGACTGGTTGCGGGGTTACGGCCTGCTGGTGATTCTGGATCATGGTGATGGTTACATGAGTCTGTATGGTCATAACCAGAGCCTGTTGAAGGAAGTCGGCGACTGGGTGGAAGCGGATGAAGCTATTGCCAATGTGGGCAGCAGCGGCGGGCAACAATCTGCCGGGCTGTATTTTGAAATCCGTCACAACGGTCTTCCCGCCGATCCGGCCAAATGGTGTGGCCAGCCTCGTCGACAGGGCTGATTAGTTCTGGTTAGCCAAAAAAGTTTGCTGTAATATCAACCGACTATAATTATTAGTTTACAACCGACCGGAAGGCTCAGGAGACCATTTCCCATGAACGCTTTTACCCGCAACACGCTTATTTTGCTGCTGGGCCTGTTGCTCGGTGTCTCACTCGCAATCGCACGCGGGGTTTTAGCCGAGAAACCACAGCAAAACGCCGCCGGTCTCCCGCTGGAAACTGTCCGCACCCTCAGCGAGGTGTTCGACAAAATCAAGCACAACTATGTAGAAGATGTGGAAGACAAGGCCCTGCTCGACAGCGCCATTAGCGGTATGTTGACCGGTCTTGATCCCCACTCAACCTATCTGGATACGAAGGCGTTTGAAGAGCTGCGAGTCGGGACGACCGGTGAGTTTGGGGGGCTCGGAATCGTGGTGGGCATGGAAGACGGATTTGTTAAAGTCATTTCACCTATCGACGATACCCCGGCACAACGGGCAGGCGTGAAAGCCGGAGATTTGATTATTCGTCTGGATGAAAAACCGGTGAAAGGTATGAGTCTGGATGATGCGGTGAAAATGATGCGTGGCAAGCCCGGCTCTGAAATCGAGCTAACCATCGTACGTAAGAATGAAGATCAACCGCTGAAGTTCAATATTACCCGCGATCGCATCCGGGTGAAGAGCGTTAAAACACGCATGCTGGAACCCGGTTACGCCTATGTGCGGATATCCCAGTTTCAGGAACGCACCGGTAAGGAACTCCATAACGCCATCAGTAAATTGAAAAAGGAAAACAAGGGCCCACTGAAAGGCATGGTGCTGGATCTGCGTAATAACCCGGGTGGACTGCTGGATGCCTCCGTGATGGTATCCGATACCTTCCTGGAGCGGGGTACCGTGGTGTCAGTGAAGGGACGCACCGAAGATAACAAGTTGAGCCAGGCAGCCACCCCGGGCGATATTCTGAAAGGGGCGCCCATGGTGGTATTAGTGAATGAAGGATCGGCATCCGCCTCTGAAATTGTTGCCGGTGCCCTGCAGGATCATAAGCGTGCCGTCATTATGGGGCAGAAGACCTTTGGTAAAGGTTCGGTGCAGACCGTGATACCGCTTGGTAATAATAGTGCACTTAAGTTAACCACCGCGCGTTACTACACTCCCTCCGGCCGCTCTATTCAGGCTGAGGGCATTGTTCCCGACATTGAACTGGAACACCTGCAGGTCGCTGCCAAAGACGATAATGGTTTCAAGCCATTGAAAGAGGCGGACCTGTCAGGCCATCTGGAAAACAAGAAAGGCGCTGGCAAGAAGCCTGCGGACAAACCGAAGAACGGCGACATGTTAACGCTCGCCAGCGATGACTATCCGGTCTATGAAGCGCTGAATCTGCTGAAGGGGTTAAATCTGTTAAGTCAGAAATAGTTGCTCATTCATGCTGGCCCGGCAGAATATGATCCGCATTATAATCGGTGGATTATTATTGTCGGGCTGGCTGGTGACCCATGCGGATACGCGAGATAAACCGATTATCAGTATTATCATTGATGATCTGGGCTATCAGTACAAACTTGGCCAGCGTGCAGTCAGGCTAAATGGCAACATCACCTGCTCATTTTTACCCAACGCGCCATATGCACGGCGTCTGGCTGAGCAGGCTCATCGGCAGCAGAAAGAAGTCATGCTGCACTTACCTATGGAAGCCGAAACTGAAAATCACCTTGGTCCCGGTGCGCTAACGCAGTGTATGTCGGAAAAGGATTTTAAAAGCCTTGTCCACAGTAACCTGGCAACCATTCCCCATGTGCGGGGCTTCAATAATCACATGGGTAGTCGTTTGACTAAAAGCACTCGCCTCATGGGTTGGTTGATGCAGGCGGCGATGTTCAGGGACGATCTCTATTTTGTTGACAGTCGCACGACGACGGAAAGTGTGGCGCAACTGGAAGCCGAGCGGCGTCAAGTTGCCGCGACCCGGCGTGATGTTTTTCTCGACTATAAACGCAGTGCCGGTATTGTCGGCGAGCAACTGACCGATCTGGTTCGGCATGCGAAACGCCATGGTACGGCCCTGGGGATCGGCCACCCTTATCCGGAAACGCTTGCTGCGCTTGAAGCCTGGCTGCCTACGTTAGAACAACAGGGCATCAAGCTGGTGCCGGTTTCAGAATTGATTCGTATCCGACAACAAAGGAGGATCGCGTTATGGCAAATGTCCTCGTCCCGCTCGCCCAGGGTTGTGAAGAACTTGAAGCAGTAACCATTATTGATTTGTTACGTCGAGCCGGTATCAATGTGATTACCGTTGGCCTGGATGAACAGCCGGTCAAGGCGAGTCGTGGAACGGTGCTGATTCCAGACACTACTCTGGATGCGGTTATGCAGCATGAGTTTGAAATGATTGTGCTGCCCGGCGGCTTGCCCGGAGCGGATCATCTCAACGGCGACCCACGCATCCATCGCTTGTTGAAGCAAATGACTGCAGCGAACAAATACACTGCCGCAATCTGTGCCGCGCCGAAAGTCCTGGCCACGGCCGGCTTGTTGAATGGTAAACATGCCACCAGTTATCCCGGTAGCATCGACGGGATTGAAACAGTGGACATGACGTATGAGCAGCAGGCGGTGGTGATTGACGGCAAGCTGATTACGTCACGAGGCCCTGGCACGGCCATGGATTTTGCCCTGACCCTGATCGAGCAACTGGCGGGCAAAGCCAAACGGGACGAAGTTGAAGCGCCACTCCAAAGGCCTGCTGCCTGATGCGAATTATCGATGTCATTACCGACTGCGGGCATACTGATACCGTTCAAGGCATTGCTGAACAGTATGAGCTGGATGCCTGGGTTATTCCTGCGCAAGATGAGCAACGTTGTATTACACGTTTACTCGTCAGACTCGACAAACAGCAGGCCGTACTGGATGCCCTGCAGGGCGCGTTGGGAAAACTCGATTTTTTTCGTATCCTGCTTATTCCCCTTGATGGTGCTCTGCCACGCCCAAGTAAAGAAGAAATTGAAGTAGACAAACGCCGGGCCAAAACACTCAGTCGCGAAGAGTTATACCAGGAAATCAGCAGCGCGAGTGAAATCAATAGTAGCTTTCTATTCATGGTGGTGTTGTCCACCATAGTGGCGGCAATCGGGCTACTGGAAAATAATCTGGCGGTGATCATTGGCGCGATGGTGATTGCCCCCTTGTTGGGGCCCAACATCGCGCTGTCTTTTGCCACGGCACTGGGCGATCGCGACCTGGCCTGGTCGGCGCTCAGGACTAACCTGGCCGGCCTGGGCCTGGCCCTGATAATCACTTTGGCGATTGGTTTCTTCTGGCCCTACCCGCTAGATACGGTGGAACTCATCAGCCGCACCGATGTAGGCCTGGACGGAATAGTTTTGGCGTTAGCCTCCGGGGCGGCCGCGGTGTTGTCACTCGCCTCGGGTTATAGCATGTCACTGGTCGGCGTGATGGTGGCGGTGGCGCTGTTGCCGCCGACAGCAACGCTGGGTTTGATGTTGGGCGCCGGCCAGTATCAAAACGCCCTGGGTGCCGGATTGCTGTTGGCAGTCAATGTGGTCTGCGTCAATTTGTCCGGTAAGCTGGTGTTTTTACTCAAAGGCATTAAGCCCCGTACCTGGCTGGAAAAGCGCAAGGCGCGTCAATC
>CBDUOW010000052.1:0-9955 GCA_965368945.1 uncultured Gammaproteobacteria bacterium | reverse complement strand
GGAGGGTATTGCTGCATGATCTGCGAGAGGTTCTCAGCCGCCAGGGTGTTTTGTAGCAACATACCTGGCAAAAACAGAAGTAAAAAGAATCGCAATTGTTTTCGAGTCACATCAGTGTCCTTTACCGCAAAAAGAAGAATGAATTAAATCCAGACGCAGTATCAACTGCTTTTATTTCGTCTGGCCTGAAAAAAATCTTTCAATAAGGCGCCACACTCTTCAGCCAACACGCCCTGGCTGATTTCCACTTGATGGTTATGGCGATCGGAATTCAGGATATCGAACACACTGCCGGCCGCGCCGGTCTTGGGATCCAGAGCCCCGATAACAACCCGTTTAACCCGCGCATGAATGATTGCCCCGGCACACATTACGCAGGGTTCAAGCGTGACATACAAGGTGGTATCCAGCAGACGATAATTACCCAGGCGTTCTGCCGCCTGACGCAGGGCGCGGATTTCCGCATGCGCAGTAGGATCATGCTGTCCAATCGGCGCGTTCCAGCCCTCGCCCAGGATGTGATCTTCCTTTACCAGTACCGCACCGACCGGCACCTCCCCTTCGGCTTTCGCTTGCTGTGCCAGTTCCAGTGCGCGTTGCATCCAGAACCGGTCCAGCGATTCCGCTTCGGTATTATCGAGATTGTCGCTCATGTTCGCGCTGCACTCACACCTTGGCCTGTTCCAGTTCAGCCAGTTCCCGATCGCGCATGCCGAGTAAATAAAGAATCGCATCCAGACCCAGGGTGGCGATGGAATGCTGGGCCTGTTGCTTGACGATGGGCTTGGCATGAAAGGCAATCCCCAGGCCGGCAATCGCCAGCATGGGCAAGTCATTCGCACCATCACCGACGGCAATCACCTGCTCCGGACTAATGCCTTCCTGTGCGGCCAGTTGTGTTAACAGCTTCGCTTTCATCTGGCCGTCGATGATCTCGCCCTTCACTTCACCCGTAAGCTTGCCATTGTCAAAATCCAGTTCATTGGCATACACATAGTCAATGCCCAGCTTGTTCTTGAGATAGTTAGCGAAGTAAGTAAAACCACCAGACAGAATCGCGACTTTATAACCAAAATGCTTGAGATGCCGAATCAGTCGCTCAGCTCCATCGGTGATCGGCAGGTTCTCGGCGATCCCCTGTAACACCGATTCATCCAGTCCCTTTAATAATCCAAGGCGACGGCGAAAACTTTCCGCGAAATCGATCTCTCCTCGCATGGCCGACTCGGTAATCGTCGCCACCTGCTCACCCACACCAGCCACCCGGGCCAGTTCGTCGATCACTTCCGTCTGGATCAGGGTGGAGTCCATGTCAAAGCACACCAGGCGACGACTACGTCGATACAGGTTATCTTCCTGTACTGCCACATCCACATCCATTTCCTGCGATATGCGCAAGAACCCGGCGTGCATGGCGGGAATGTCCTGTACTTCACCGCTGAGAGTCAACTGCACCGAGGCGCCGCGACTCTGTTCTGCCAATGGCGTTTGCAGGGAAATCCGTCCTGACAGGCGCGAGATTTCCTCGATGTTAAATCCGTGCTGGCTGACCACCTCGGTCACGCGGGCCAGGTGGCGCGCCGTAATGTGGCGGCCCAGCAAAGTGACTATATGGCGTGATCGGCCCTGGGCGGTGACCCATTGTTCGTAATCGGTTTCGGAAATCGGGGTAAAGCGAACCTGCAGATCCAGCTCATGGGCCTTGAACAACAGGTCCTTGAATACCGGGCAGTCCTCGGCCTCGGGTGATTCGATTAACAGGCCAAGCGATAGATGGTTGTGAATGACCGACTGACCGATATCGAGCGCGGTAATGTCATATTGTGCCAATACCCCGGTCAGTGCGGCTGTCAGACCGGGCCGGTCCTGACCCGATACGGTGATCAGGATAACTTCCCGCATGGCTTATTCCCACTCGATGGTGCCCGGTGGCTTGCCGGTCACGTCGTAGACCACGCGGGACAAGCCCTTCACCTCGTTGATGATGCGGCTGGACACATGTTCGAGGAATTCATACGGCAAGTGCGCCCAGCGCGCAGTCATGAAGTCGATGGTTTCCACCGCGCGTAGGCTCACGACATATTGATAGCGGCGGCCGTCGCCGGTCACGCCCACCGACTTCACCGGCAGGAACACGGTAAAGGCCTGGCTGACCTTGTTATATAGATCGTGTTTGTGCAGTTCTTCGATAAAGATGTGATCCGCCAGGCGCAGAATATCGGCATATTCCTTTTTCACTTCGGCCAGAATCCGCACCCCCAGTCCCGGTCCGGGGAAAGGATGGCGATACACCATGTCATACGGCAGACCCAGCTCCACACCCAGTTTACGCACCTCATCCTTGAACAGTTCACGCAGCGGTTCACACAACTCGAGGTTCATGTGTTCCGGCAAGCCGCCCACATTGTGGTGCGACTTGATCAGATGGGCTTTGCCGGTCCTGGCACCGGCCGATTCAATCACGTCCGGATAGATCGTGCCTTGCGCCAGCCACCTGGCCCCTCCCGCCATCCCTGGCTCCCGGGGCATTTGTCCATCCCTGGACGTCGCATTGGTCAGTTTGGCCGCTTCTTCCTCAAACACTTCGATAAACAGGTTACCGATGATCTTGCGTTTTTGTTCGGGATCCGTGACCCCTGCCAGGGCCTTGAGGAATCGGGTTTCGGCATCCACCCGAATCACCCGCACGCCCATGTGCTCGGCAAAGGTGGCCATGACCTGGTCGCCTTCGTGGTAACGCAGCAAGCCGTTATCGACAAACACACAGGTGAGCTGATCGCCAATCGCCTTGTGCAACAGGGCGGCAACGACCGAGGAATCCACGCCGCCGGACAAACCCAGCAGGACTTCATCCTCCCCCACTTGCTCACGAATGACCTGAATACTGTCATCAATGATGTTATCCGCGGTCCACAGGCGACTACAGCCGGCAATATCATGCACAAAGCGCTCAATAATGCGCTGCCCCTGGCGAGTATGGGTCACTTCCGGGTGGAATTGCAGACCGTAAAAGTGGCGATCTTCATCGGCCATAGCAGCAATCGGCGCGCTGTCCGTCGATGCCATTAATTTGAAGCCCTTGGGCATGTTAATCACCCGGTCACCGTGGCTCATCCAGACATCCAGCAGGCCATAACCTTCCGGGCTGGTATGGTCCTCGATATCGCTCAACAGCGCAGTGTGGCCACGCGCCCGCACCTGGGCATAGCCGTATTCATGATGCTCCGCGTTTTCGACCTTGCCGCCCAGTTGGGCCGTCATGGTCTGCATGCCGTAACAGATCCCCAGCACCGGCACACCCAGCTCGAACACCACGGGCGGGGCCACCGGTGCCTCACTGGCAGTTACCGTTTCGGGGCCACCGGAAAGAATGATGGCCTTGGGAGCAAACTCGCGGATCTCCGCCTCCTCCAGGTCCCAGCCGTACAACTCACAATAGACGCCTGCTTCGCGCACGCGACGGGCAATCAACTGGGTGTATTGGGAGCCAAAATCGAGGATCAGGACGCGATCAGCATGGATATCCGCAGACATGAAGTTACTCTCTGAATGTTAAAAGCGGCAGACAAAAAAGAGCAATGATCATCCGGGAAAACGTTTGATTATTCAAGCATTTTCCATGCTATGGCCGGTTCTACGCCCCGCCGTGAGCGAAGATTTGTAATTACCCGAGAGCAATTAGATGACTTGCGAAGGGTGACGAACGATAAATCACAAGCTCTTGGCAGGGATAAAATTGGGGTTGTTTTCATCCGAGATGAAAAGTGCGTCACAGACTACTGAAAATTTTCCGCTTACAACCGATTAATATTCAAAGTTTCTACCTGAATGGACGATATACCTATTACTATGTGCATACGCCTCCAGTACCCGGGCGGGGGGATGGCTGTGCATTGTTTTGTGCAACCAATAATTAAACTAACGGTAACGGATGTAATTCTTGAAGGGTACCCCTGACAGTGTAACGGATGAGGCTGAATCGGCCGAAACCATCGATATCCATATCCCGGGCTATCAAATCAAACGTCAGCTCGGACGCGGTGGTATGGCGTTCGTGTACCTGGCAATCCAGGAGAGCTTCGGCCGCGAAGTCGCCCTCAAGATCCTTGCCCCCGACCACGCCCAGGACAAGGAGTTTTCCGAGCGCTTCCTGCGCGAAGCCCGCATTATCAGCCAGCTCGTACACCCCAACATCGTGACCGTGTATGACGTGGGCGTCCACGAGGGTTATCACTACCTGTCGATGGAATACATCCGCGGCCGCGATCTGCAGCAAGCCTGTCGCTCACTGAGCAAACACCAGATTATCAATACCATTCGCGATGTCGCCAAGGCACTCGAGTATGCGCATCAGAAAGGTTACGTGCACCGCGACGTTAAACCGGAAAACATTATGCTGCACGACGATGGTCGGGTGGTACTGATGGATTTTGGAATTGCCCGTGGCAGTGACACCACCCTGAATATGACCAAAACCGGGCGCGCCATCGGCACACCATATTATATGAGCCCGGAGCAGACCAAGGGTCAGCCGGTTGATCACCGTTCGGATCTCTACAGCCTGGGCGTGGTGTTGTATCAGATGCTGGCGGGGTATGTTCCCTTTGATGCGGATTCTGCCATTGCAGTCGGCATCAAACACGTCAGCGCCCCCATCCCCCAGTTAACCGACAGCATGCGTTTTCTGCAACCGATCATCAACACCTGTATGTCCAAGAATCCCGCGCATCGCTATCAGCATGCCAGTGAATTGATTCATGTGCTGGAAGCCATCCCGGAAGATATGCTGGCTGCGGCTGAAGCCAGGGCGGCCGCCTTCCGCGAGGCCGGTCGCAACCATGATTCAGGAACCCTTATCGGTGGTAAATCATTGAACACTTCCATTCCGGAAGTTCGCGTCCCAACCGATGAACGTAACCGCGTCTCTTCCAGTGAACCTAAAAAAGTATCCACTCCTAATATAACGCCTGTAACTACCACACCACCTCGACAACGACGTGGACTGCTATTCCTGTTGCTGTTGGCAATCATTGTCTGGCTCGGCTTCCTCAAACAGGAGCAACTCCAGGAATTCTGGCATAAGCAGGCACAACCTTACCTGGTGCAACACAATATCCTGAATTCGTCGGCGACTGCCACGGCTGACCCTTCCGCTGAAACAATACCGGCCTCTCCCGGGGTAGATGACAATTTGGCTGGCGAGCAGTATCCGGATACAGAACTAGAGTTAGAGACAAATGCAGCGGCAATGGCCGGTACACCACCGTCGCCTGAACGAATTCAGCAATTACGGGCCGAATTGGACGATCAACCGCAGAACGCCGTCGAACTGGCCATGGCATATCGCCAGATATTGCGACAACGCCCTCGCAACCCGCAAGCCCGGCAAGGTATCGCCGAGCTACGCAACTGGTATACGGAAAATATTCGCGATGCCGTTGATAAAAAGGACTTGCCGCGGGCGCGTCTGCTGGTCAACCAGTTACAGCAAAGCTTTCCCCGCATCGCCAGCAGTGAACGATTTCAACGCATGGAAGAAAGACTCATTCAGGCCGAGGCGGTGCAGGCCCACGTTGAAAGAGCGCAAGACTTTTTTCGGGCTGATGCATTAACCCAACCGGAAGGCATCAACGCCTTGGCGGAGTACCGTGCGGCCCAGGCCCTGGCGCCTGATAACATCGATGTCCAGCTTGGAATACAAAGCATCGCGGATACCCTCCTGTTAAGGGCAAAAGAGCTCCAGATGAATGGGGAACTGGAACAGGCCCTGGCCGCAACAAACGAAGGGCTGGAAGTATTAAAAGACGATCCGGATTTTTTAGCTTTGCAAAAGCAATTGCAGGATGACAAGCAATATCAGGATGCCATCACCGCTCAACTCGACGAGGCAGACAAACAGTACCGCACCGGCAAGCTTGTTAGCCCGAAAGGTAAAAGTGCCTATGATCAATACCAGGCTGTACTCAAACAAGATCCCGATAATATCGCGGCTAAAACAGGGCTGAGTAACATTGAACGACAACTAATCAGTAAGGTAAACATCAACAGTCGCAATGGTAAATTTGAACAAGCCGGTAGTGCCCTTGAAACCGTCCGCCAGTATTTCGGCAAATCCAAAGCGTACCGCAATGCTGAACAACAACTGGCACAAGCGATAGATGCAGCCCTCCCTAATGTGCAACGTATCATTTTTAGTGGTACTCAACTCTCGTCACTCACCAGCCCACAGGCAGAAAAATTACAATTGGGTCGCACCCTATATATTGGTTTTGAATACAAGAACTTTGAAGCTGAGTCCACCTTACTCCAGGCAGCACTGATGGATGGGACTGGCCGGGTGCAGATTGCCGAAAAACCGGTGATAATCGATGGTGCGTCTGGTGAGCACTACTTTAGTATTGATCTGCCGGTAGAAGGTTTTACGGATGGAAGCTATAGTTTGCAATTAAAATATCAGAATAAACAATTGAACGCCGGTACCTTCATAGTGGATAATCAAGCTCAGCCTTAAATAAAGAGATCGCCTTTATGCGTCTATATTGGATTTTCATTCTCGGTTCCTTCGCACTAACAGCGTGCCAGACTCCGCCCAACATGCAACAATTGCAAAGTGAAAACCAGGGGCTGGAAGTCGAGCTAAAAGCGGCCGAACAGGACATCATCAGACTGAAAGCCGAACTTGACACACTCCAGTCTGAACTGGATGAGGCCAACCGTGTGGTCGGAGTGATGGGTGGTGAAAAATCAGCACGGGTCAAGGAATCCTCAACCTTACGTAATGAAGTGCGTCAATTTGTACAACGCGAGATCGACGAACTCAAATCATTCCTGGTTAAAAGTGATTTACTTGACTATGTCGGTGGTGAACAGGTAGCCCGTAAAAAGTATGATAATCGCCCCCTGATGCTGGTTGATTTGCAAAACACCGTCCCACGCACCGGTGTGCTCACCGGTGTAGGCGGTTACTTCGCCAAGCCCACAGAGAT
Source organism: uncultured Gammaproteobacteria bacterium (assembly GCA_965368945.1). GTDB lineage: Bacteria > Pseudomonadota > Gammaproteobacteria > UBA6429 > Thiohalophilaceae > JAHEIJ01. The sequence goes on along the minus strand of CBDUOW010000052.1, from coordinate 2,969 downwards.
GATGGTTAAGGTCCTGCGCCCGGTAAATGATGATCTGGTGGTAATCTGGGAAAGCCAACCCATTGCAATCAAAAAGGCTGGACGGGTTTATGTGACTTTTCCGGTAACTGTCGGTGTTGAAAAAGGTGACGTACTGGGATATTACTTCCCGAAACTGGCCACCGCGAGTTTCGACACTGGAACAGCGGACACCCGTTACACCAAGAAAAATCTACTCCCCGGCACCCGGGTTAAACCTTCGTCCCTTAGTGGAAAGAATGACCGCCGTGCTTATGCGCTGGGCGTATATGGACTGTTGAAATAATCCACCTGATGTTGCGGTATGCCTTGCCATGGCAGCACATTACTTGTGTTTAACAAATATCAGTTTGTCTGTTTCGAAGCCCAGTAAACTGGCTTTGGATACTAACCCATCTACAGTTTTCTGATCGAGATTGGGATCTCTGGCCAATATCCACAAGTACGAAAGATTGGGGCCGCATACCAGGGAATACTGATAGCCTTCCTTGTCCAGCTCGATAATGTTATAGCCGCCATAGAACGGACCAAAGAAGGATACCTTTAACTGACCAATGTCCGGTTCGCCGACAAAATAAGCTTTGCCTTCGGCTTCCTTCCATTTATTCTTCCCTGGATTAAAACCTCTATTAATCACTTTTACACTGCCGTCACTGCGCAGGCTGTAATTCGCTGTGACTTGTTCCAGCCCTCGCTCAAAGGAATGATCGAGACGCGCGATTTCATACCACTTACCCAGATAACGATTCAACTCAAAGCCACTGACAGGCTGGACATTGTCTGGTGCAACATCACAACCCATTAAAAATATAAAACCCAGCCAATAAAATTTGCGCATTGTTTTATTCCCTGATTGTTGTTATTACCGTTTAATCTTTGCCAACGTCGCATGACATAAAGCCTGCAGGTCACCCGGCGCGAGCTCAATTTCCAGACCACGACGCCCTGCACTGACAAACACTGTAGAAAATTCTTCGATCGACTCATCAATAAAAGTCGGCAAGCGTTTCTTCTGACCCAGCGGACTGATGCCGCCCACAATGTATCCCGTTACTCGCACGGCCTGTTGGGGGTCGGCCATACTGGCTTTCTTGGCCCCGGCGGCGGCCGCAATGGCTTTTAAATCCAGCTGATACGCCACCGGCACAATGCCCACCGCAAGTCGCTCAGTTCCACCTTGCAAGCTTATGAGTAATGTCTTGAACACCCGCATATCATCAATACCCAGCGCCTCCGCTGCCTCCAGACCATAGGAGTCGACATGGGGATCGTGTGCATATTCATGAATCGTGTATTCAATTTTGGCTTTTTTTGCCGTCTGGATAGCGGGTGTCATAGTTTCAACGCACATCCTCAACGGTAAAGGTACCACACACACGGATCTCCAGGTCCCGAACCCCTTTTCTCACATTGAACACATAACAACGTTCATCCATACGGCCCCGGTTTATGGCTTTATAGGTTGCCATGACTTTGCCCTCGGAGTACACAGTAACAATGGCCTTGGTACGTATATCAGCATACGCTATTCCAGACAGCACCAAACAAGAACACACAATGGCGACTATAGTTGCAGGTGTTGTTTTCCATTTCAGTGACGACAGATGCTTCATGAGTTGGCCCTCCGTATTATTGGCACCCTCATTGATACATCGTCAAATTATCCTCTTTGGGCCTGAACCTCGGCTGAATGTAACCACCTACTCTTTAATCGGATAATAAAAATAGCAGTTCAGCATCATTATTGCTGCGTTTTCAGCCAGGCGATCACCGCTGCGACAAATTCATCTTCATCACCATCGAACTTGTGATTCGAACCGGCTATCTCGACTTGCGCATAGCTGGCGGAAACAAGGCCTTCTCTCTCCCTGGCAGCATCTGTATCCTTACTGTCACCACCACCCCAGATATCCAGCACCGGTATTTGAATATGTTTCAGGTTCTGCATTCCATCAAGGGGATAACCACCATTGTTACGTATTCCTGCAACAATTAACCCTTGTATTGGTGCATCAGGGTTCTCGGCAATAAATGCACTGGCCATTCTACTGCCCATGCTATGACCCATAAGATAAATAGTTGTTATACCCTTTTCTTTTTGCAGAAAAGCAATGCCCTGCTCTATGGTCTTAAAGGCCTGTGGAAAATCATCGGCATATTTTTCCCAGTTTTTGTTCTCCGCGGGCATCTGTAAAGAAAGTGTGTGCCAACCCAGGTTGGCATGCACCCCCTTCCGTAACGGATTGACGACTTTCCAGGTGGGGTGCTTGCCCCGCCCATGACACAAAATCAGTGCGACATGACTCACTTCACCATCGAGGTATACCGCGCCGGGTGGCTGTTCTGCCAGTACCGGTTGTGCCAACAGAAAAGTTCCGGCACAAAAGAAGATTGTTATTTTATTTATCATGCTTAAGCTCGCTGGATGATTTATTGCTAATAACCCAACACTGTCAGAGAGGGACAGAAACATTCATTCGTCTGTTTATATTATTTAACGCCAACCACAACCCAGAAAGAAGTTTCTCATTCGCTTTTTACACACAGCTTGGTGCTGTGGATTCTCAATAACCCTATAGTTTATATGTTGTTTGCGGCAGAAAATTTACACGCTGTTTTTCATTTTTCTGGCGGCCATCACAATATTTCATACCTTTGCATTAGTCTTTTCTAATATTAACCGTTTATAATATTGCAAATTCTCCGACAAACCTTGTCGGGTAAAGCGCCGCACGAGTGGAACCCACCAAATAACACAAAAAATCGTAATCAGGGACCCGATTACGCCTGCATGCAACACCCTGGCGCCGGTAATAATCAACTATAGAGGAATACCTGATGCGATTCACACCGTTCAGAGCTGCTGCTCTGACCCTAGTACTGTCGCTGTTTGCCATCCAGGCCAACGCGAACCTGACCACCGATCTGGACACCCTGGTGGCCGATCTTGA
>CBDUOW010000051.1:0-10006 GCA_965368945.1 uncultured Gammaproteobacteria bacterium | reverse complement strand
CCCAGGGGCGCACCGTGGCAGGCATGACTACCCGCCTTGTTGGGCGAGCCAAAACCTATGGTGGTTTTACAGCAAATCAGTGTCGGCTTATCGGTCATGGCCTTGGCCATATCAATGGCTTTTATCAATGCGTCAGGATCATGGCCATCAACATCCGGAATAACGTGCCAGCCGTAAGATTCAAAACGCTTCGGAGTATCATCGGTAAACCAGCCATCCACATGACCGTCAATGGAAATACCATTGTCATCCCAGAATGCAATTAACTTACCTAAATCCAGGGTACCGGCTAACGAACAGGCCTCATGGGAAATACCTTCCATCAAACAGCCATCACCCATGAACACGTAGGTGTGGTGATCAACGATGTCATGACCTTTCTGGTTGAAATAACCCGCCAGGGCCTTCTCCGCAATCGCCATACCAACGGCATTGGTAATGCCCTGACCGAGAGGACCGGTAGTCGTTTCAACACCGGGCGCATATCCATATTCCGGATGCCCGGGCGTCTTGGAATGTAACTGACGGAAATTTTTCAGATCATCAATCGACAGGTCATAACCGCTCAGATGCAGCAAGGAATAAATCAGCATGGAGCCATGGCCGTTTGACAGTACAAAACGATCACGATCCGCCCATTCTGGATTAGCCGGATTGTGATTCAGGTAATCGTTCCACAGGACTTCAGCGATATCCGCCATACCCATGGGAGCACCCGGGTGACCGGAATTTGCTTTCTGCACCGCATCCATACTCAGAGCGCGGATTGCATTGGCGAGTTCTTTGCGAGATGACATACAGTTCCCCTCAGATTCAAAACTATTAAAAGACTAAATAATACAAAACGTAACAGGCATCAGCCTCATGACCTGATAACGCCACCGTGGCTACTGTCTAAACAGCAGACCTGAATTCTGTTTATTACCTTGGAACCAAAACCAGGAGTTGGATACCTTCCTGGCTATATACAATGGAGGTGACCAATTGTCCTATCCGATTGAATTTCTTTCCCCGGTGAATGAGCCGCGCATTTTCCCACTATTTAGCGGTCACGAGCAATAGCAAACTAAGCCGCCAATTCAAGCCTATATGCTCATAAAATATACTTATTACATTTTGGTTTTATTCCTCTATCCATTTGATGGAGCAGCCCATACTCGGAATCTGCTCCGTTGGACCCTGACCTGTTTGCGCCACCTGAAGCATTGCTTCAAACAGATCCCGGCTGGCGTCTGCAGGTGCGGTGTCCTTGCGGCTGGCGTCAAGCCGACCTCGATACTGCAAGCCCAAGTCCGCGTTGTAGCCGAAGAAATCCGGGGTACACACCGCCCCATAGGCTTTGGCAACCTCCTGGGTCGCATCCAGCAGGTATGGGAATGGAAAATCAAACTCCTCAGCCACTTTCTGCATATTTTCAAAGGAATCTTCCGCGTACTGCGTCGGATCGTTGGCCATGATGGCCACACTCTTGATCCCATGCTCGAGCAACTCTTTGGTGTCTCTCACAATACGTTCTCGAATGGCTTTCACGTAGGGGCAGTGGTTGCATATAAACATCACCAGCAAGCCGTTTTCACCCTTGCAGTCCTGCAGACGCCACACATTGCCATCCACACCGGGTAAGGCGAAGTCCACGGCGGGTTCACCAAAATTACACACAGGGGTTTCCAGACTGACCATATTAATTCCCTTAATTTTAATATTGATAATGAAAATGGCTAAGAAAGTTCAAGGCCGGCTATTATTTCACATCACAGAAGAAATTTTACGCATTTCACCGCCATGACATGCCGATCTTAATCAAGTTAGCCTCAGTAAGTAAGTTCCCTGATTACTGGCCTCGATTCTGTTATTTTTCCTGACAACCCGCTAAACTCCGCCACTGCTTAACATATCTGAGGGAATACAATGGCTGGTACCCATCTCTTTACATCTGAATCCGTCTCTGAAGGCCACCCGGACAAGGTTGCGGACCAGATATCTGATTCGATTCTTGATGCCATCCTGGAGCAAGACACCAAGGCACGTGTTGCCTGCGAAACCCTGGTCAATACCGGTATGGTGGTGATAGCCGGTGAAATCACCACCTCCGCCTGGGTGGACATGAACGAGGTCGTTCGTGGCCGGATCAAGGAAATCGGGTACAACAGCTCCGAGATGGGATTTGACTGGGAATCCTGCGCCATTCTCTCTTCAATCGACAAGCAATCTGCCGATATCGCCATGGGCGTGGATGAATCCGAATCTCACGAACAAGGTGCCGGGGACCAGGGGTTGATGTTTGGCTATGCCAGCAACGAAACCGACGTGCTCATGCCTGCGCCGATCACCTTTGCCCACCGCCTGGTTAAACGCCAGGCCGAGGTACGTAAAAATGGGACCCTGCCCTGGTTACGTCCCGATGCCAAGAGCCAGGTAACCTTCCGTTACGAAAATCATAAACCGGTTGGCATTGATGCGGTGGTATTGTCCACGCAACATGATCCTGACATGTCACAAGACGCCATCCTTGAAGCCGTGATGGACGAAATCATCAAGCCGGTATTACCCGCTGAATGGCTTGATAAGGATACCCGCTACTTTATTAATCCAACCGGGCGTTTTGTCATCGGTGGCCCGGTGGGGGATTGCGGTCTGACCGGACGCAAAATTATTGTCGATACCTATGGCGGCATGGCACGCCACGGCGGTGGCGCCTTCTCGGGCAAGGACCCGTCCAAAGTCGATCGCTCCGCCGCCTATGCGGGTCGTTATGTCGCTAAAAATATTGTCGCGGCCGGCCTGGCCGAGCGCTGTGAAATCCAGGTTTCCTATGCCATCGGGGTGGCCGAACCAACCTCCATCAGTGTTGCGACTTTCGGTACCGGCAAAATCGAGGAGACGCGTATAGTCGAATTGGTGCGTGAACACTTTGATTTGCGCGCCGGAGGATTGGTACAAATGCTGGACCTGTTGAGGCCAATCTACGCCAAAACAGCCGCCTACGGGCATTTTGGTCGCGAGGATGAGGATTTTACCTGGGAGAAAACCGACAAGGCCGATGCCTTACGGGATGCTGCCGGTATTTAAATCACGAAAAAAAACGGTACAATCAGCTTCGCGCAGTCGTGCGCGCGCAGATATTTAATATCGTCTTTCCTGAGGGGCGCTGCAGCGGGTTTAACCTGTCAGGCTCGGGAAAGGCTACCACACTGGTTCAACGGCGCTCATTCAACTTTATTAACTAAAGGAGAATGATCGTGAACGCTGTTTCTGATCCTGCATTTACCGACTACAAAGTCGCCGATATCAGCCTGGCCGACTGGGGCCGCAAGGAAATCGCCATCGCCGAAACCGAAATGCCCGGCTTGATGGCCTTGCGCGAAGAGTTCGGCAAGGACCAACCACTGAAGGGTGCCCGAATCTCCGGCAGCCTGCACATGACCATCCAGACCGCCGTGTTGATCGAAACCCTGGCGGAACTCGGTGCCGAAATCCGCTGGGCCTCATGTAATATTTTCTCCACCCAGGACCACGCAGCTGCGGCCATCGCTGCCGCCGGCATTCCGGTGTTTGCCTGGAAAGGAGAAACCATTGAGGAATACTGGTGGTGTACCGAGCAAATGTTGGCCTGGCCCGATGGCGGCTCTCCCAACATGATCCTCGATGACGGTGGTGATGCCACCCTGCTGGTTCACAAAGGCGTTGAGTATGAACAAGCCGGTAAAGTGCCTGAAGCCAAAGCCGGCGACAATGAAGAATGGGTGGCTATCCTCGATGTGCTGCGCCGTAACCTGAAAAGCTCTTCCAACAAATGGCAACAGCTCGCTCAAAACATCAAAGGCGTTACTGAAGAAACCACCACCGGAGTACATCGTCTTTATCAGATGCAGGAGAGTGGCGAACTACTGTTCCCCGCCATGAACGTCAACGACTCTGTCACCAAGAGCAAATTTGATAACCTCTACGGCTGTCGCGAATCCCTGTTAGACGGCATTAAACGTGCCACCGACGTGATGATCGCTGGTAAAATTTGTGTCGTGCTGGGATATGGCGATGTTGGCAAAGGTTGTGCCCAGGCGTTCCGTGGCATGGGTGCGACCGTATGGGTTACTGAAATCGATCCGATTTGCTCCCTGCAAGCCGCGATGGAAGGTTATCGTGTGGTGGACATGAATGATGCTGCCCAGCATGGTGATATTTTCGTGACTACCACTGGTAATGTCAGCGTTATCAATCATGACCATATGCAAGCGATGAAGAATGAAGCTATTGTCTGCAACATCGGTCATTTCGATTCCGAAATCGACATCGCTTCACTGGAAAAATACCAGTGGGAGGAAATCAAACCACAGGTCGACCATGTCATTTTTCCGGATGGTAAGCGCATTATTATTCTGGCGAAAGGTCGCCTGGTTAATCTGGGTTGCGCCACCGGTCATCCAAGTTTTGTGATGTCAGCTTCCTTTACCAACCAGGTAATGGCGCAAATGGAATTTTTTAGCCATGCTGAAAAATACGAAAACAAGGTCTATGTTTTGCCAAAATTACTGGATGAGAAAGTCGCACGCCTGCACCTGAAGAAAATTGGTGCCAACCTTACAACACTCTCTCAGGAGCAGGCAGACTATATTAATGTCCCGGTAGACGGTCCCTATAAGCCGGATCATTATCGTTACTAAACATAAGGAACGAGCAACGGGGTACGAGGATCGAGGATTATTGATCCTCGTGACTCGTACCCCGAACTTGATACAGTGATCTATGGACTCTCAACAAGACTACCCTCAACAATTCAGTTTTGAGTTTTTCCCCCCAAAAACACCAGAGGGGTCAGAGAAACTCAAGCAAGTACGTGACCAGTTGGGCGTACTGAATCCAAAATATTTCTCTGTCACCTTTGGAGCCGGCGGGAGTACACAACAGGGTACCTTTGATACGGTGATGGAGATTCAACAGGCCGGTTTTGATGTTGCACCCCATATATCCTGCATTGGCTCAACCCGCGAAAATATCCGTATCATCCTGCAGGGTTATATACAAAAAGGTATTAATCGCATCGTTGCCTTAAGAGGTGACATGCCATCCGGTATGCAGGAAGCCGGTGAATTTCGCCATGCCAATGAGCTGGTGGAATTTATTCGTCAGGAAACCGCTGAATACTTCCACATCGAGGTCGCCGCCTATCCTGAGTTTCATCCTCAGGCTGCCAATGCGCAAAAGGACCTGTTGAATTTCAAACGCAAAGTGGAAGCTGGTGCGAGTAGTGCGATTACGCAGTATTTCTTCAATCCTGACGCTTACTTCCACTTTGTGGATGATTGCGAACGGCTTGGAGTCAAACTACCTGTCGTTCCGGGGATTATGCCTATTACCAACTATTCACAATTAGCCCGCTTTTCTGATATGTGCGGCGCTGAAATTCCACGCTGGATCCGCAAACGCCTTGAAAGCTTCGGTGATGACAAAAAAGCGATACGCGCCTTTGGTGAGGATGTCGTAACTGAACTCTGCCATCAATTACTGGAAGCTGGCGCACCTGGTTTACATTTTTATACCATGAACCTGGCTGGTCCCACACAGGCAATCTGGAAAAATCTCGGGTTGCCGACCTCCGAGTAATACTCTGTATGCAGTGACCCGGTGATTAGTTACCAGCATATCCACTGATGTCATCGAACAAGACACATAATTTATCGTTAGAATTACCATTTGAACGTGCCCAACTGGTGAGACGTCCGTAACAATGCGTATCCCTCGCATTTACCTGCCTCAAACACTTATCTGCGGCAGCGATATCGCACTGGATGGCAGTGCCCTGCGACACGTCGTTCAGGTTTTACGTCTCAAACCCGGGCACCCCCTGATATTATTTAATGGCGAGGGGGGCGAATATATAGCTGAATTGGTCAGTGTGGCCAGACGCTCTGCAACGGCCCATATCGGTAGCTTTCAGGATATTAGTCGTGAATCAAAATTATTTACTCATGTTGGATTGGGAATTTCCAAAGGTGAGCGCATGGATTTTGCTTTACAAAAAGCAGTTGAGCTTGGCGTCAGTGAGATCACTCCTTTATTCACCGAACATTGCGTTGTCCAACTTGATGATCGCCGGGCATTAAAAAAGCAGGAACACTGGCAAGCTGTGATAATCAGTGCCTGTGAACAGTCAGGTCGAAACGCACTGCCAATCCTTAATCCTTCCCAGGCATTCAGTCAGTGGCTCAATACACCCCGAATAATGACAAAATTGCTCCTGGATCCTGCTGCCAGCACAACTTTGTCAACAGTGAAACTAATTACCTCTGGGGTGACGCTGGCTATTGGGCCTGAAGGTGGCTTCAGCCAAGCCGAAATTAAACAGGCCATTGAAAACGGTTTTATGGGAGTAACACTTGGTCCGCGTGTCCTGCGTACAGAATCAGCAGCAATCGCCAGCCTGGCTGCAGTTCAAACCTTATGGGGCGATCTTGCTTGAATATAAAGTTTTTAATAACAACTACGGTTCACGCCAAATCCAGCTCATTGACTTCTTAGTCGTTCTACTCGTTGCTCCAGATCGTCCAGATCCGGAACGATTACCGGCTCACCATTAGCCAATAGCTGGGCCGCAATCGACTGTCTTGGATTTACATCATTTCTCTCGGTCACCGTATCCGGCTGAACCAGATGCAATTTCGGAATATCCTGAATCAATACCGCAATATAAGGAACACGTGGATTACTGTTCAAGGTATTGAGCACTGCAATTCGCTGGCCTTGAATATCCGACGGCACTTTTCTGCCACTGGCTATCTCAAATGAAATCAAAGGCACCTTGCGGTCACGCCAGGCCAACCACCCATGCAACCAGTCCGGTGCGTCGGGAATAGACTCGGGTTCTGAATAAGCGATCACTTCAGCTATCGCTGCATTCGGTAACAGCATGGTTTCCTTGTGCAATGGGATCAACAGGCAATGGATGGCATCCAGTCGCCGACCTGGTAATGCGACTGACTTTCCACCCGGGGGGGTGCTGCCTGTAGTGGTTGTCATTTTTAGTACCTTATCTCTTTTACTTCCTAAACTCAGCGGTATCGCTGAATAAGTTTATGTGCCAACTGACGGGGCGTACCGCTAAAGGTACTGCAGCCCGCTTGCCGTACACTGTCAGGCATAGCACTGATAACACAACTATTCGGTTCCTGTGTCCATATTTCACCGCCCTTGCGACTCAATATTTCGGCACCGATAACACCATCATCACACATTCCACTGAATATAATACCGTGACAATTCTTTCCATAGCGCTGCGCCATATCCTCTAGAACCGTATCAATTGACGGACTGTACGCCAATTCTTTGTGCAGTGAATGTAACTCTATGGCACCAATCGGATTGATGCACAACCTCTCTTGCACTGGTGCCACTATCACCTCACCATGGCGCAGAACATGACCTGCGCGTGTTGGCATCACCTTGAAGGCGGTGACACGATCCAATTGTTCCGCCAGCAGCCCCATGAAATTAGCACCCAGGTGCTGTGTCAGAATAAAGGCCACCGGTAAATTCGCAGGCAATTCTCCCAGAAACTGCTTAATCGCATCCGGCCCACCCAGTGAAGCACCTAAAACCCATATATTATGCGCCAGTTTGTCTTTCTGAGTGACATTCGATGACTGGTAGGCTGGGTTTTCGTTTTTAGCTTGCCACCCCAAATCTAAATCAAGATGATCCCATTCAAATTTGCCGGTCAACTCGGCAATCTTACTCAAGAGTTTGCCGTACCACTTCGCCAACACCGTTGGCTCATTCAGTGTTAATCCGGATACATCATTGAAAATAATCGGTATTTCCGACTCTTCTAATAGTTGCTCTAACAAAATATTATAATGTTCCATTCGCTCATCGACATCGAGCAAAAGAACATCAGCCTCACTGCCATGTAATTTATCCAGCAGAACGGGGGTTAAGGGTTCGCTAAACACAACTTTGAGCCCATTACGCTCCATGACCTGTCGTATTTGCTGACGATGGCTCAGAGAGTCTGAAACAATGGCAAGCTTAACTCCGCTAAGCTCGGACTTCGGAAGTGGTTCGATCATGTTAGCGCGCATCTGGTTCGGAGTAGTAACACGAGTCATTTTATAACGATGCCTACACTATCAAGTCATTTTGAAATCAGGTTATCAATGTTTTCCAACAAATCGTTCTCGTTATAGGGTTTACCCATGTATTCATTAACACCAATTTCCAGCGCCCGTTGACGATGTTTTGAGGCTGTCCGTGATGTAATCATAATAATCGGAATACCCTTTAGTTCGGCACTGTTCCGCATATTAGTTGCTAACTCAAATCCATCCATTCTTGGCATTTCCACGTCAAGCAACATTACGTCCGGTTGATGCTCCTGAAGTTGTGCCAATGCATCTACACCGTCTTTTGCAGTCAGCACCTCATAGTTGTTTCTTTCAAGTAATCGCGTGGTAACTTTACGTACGGTAATAGAGTCATCTACAACCATAACTATTGGTTTACTTTGTACTTTATCCACAGGTTTTACTGGGACATCTATCACATCTTCGCCTTCAGTAGTCGCAATCAGACGAATCAGCACCCCGAGGTCAAGAATCAGGATTACCTGGCCATCGCCCATGATAGTTGCGCCGGTAATTCCACGCAGAGTACTAAGTTGCGGTCCAACCGGCTTCACGACGATTTCGCGACTACCGAGCATACCCTCTACCTGGATGGCTGCCCGATACTCACCACTACGCACCAGTAGTAAGGGAATTTTCTGGTTCTCTACTGCGTGTAATGGCTTACTGACACCCATGGCACTACCCAGATGTATTAGTGGATAATCTTCTTCCAACCAATGATATGCTGGTTTTTCCCGAGTTTTTAATACCTGAAGCTCTTCCGCGCTAATACGTTCCACACCCTGAACGCTCAGCAGTGGGATAGCATAGGTTTCATCACCGACGCTCACCATCAAGGCACGGGTAATTGCAAGCGTCAGCGGCATATTTACGGTGAAGGTCGTACCCTTGCCGGGTTCCGTATCGATGCCAAGCAAACCACCAAGCTGTTTAATTTCGGTGTTAACCACGTCCATCCCGACACCACGGCCTGCTATCTGGGTCACTTTTTCAGCGGTACTGAAACCAGATTCCATAATCATGTTCAGTAATACATCTTTAGCCACCTTGCTGCCTGCTTTAAGCAACCCTTTCTCAACCGCTTTCTTCTGAATTGCATCAAGATCTATCCCGTTACCATCATCACTAACCTTGATAATAATATCGGATCCTTCACGTTGAAAGGAGAGATTGATAGTTCCGGTCTCAGGTTTACCCAGCTCGCGCCGCTTGGCAGGTAACTCAAGCCCATGGGCAATCGCATTACGCAGCATATGCTCGATCGGTGGAATAATCCGATCCAGTACAGTTCGATCCAGTTCACCTTCCATCCCAAGCATTCTCAGTTCTACTTCCTTACCCAGTTCGGAACTGGTCTGCCTGACGATTCTTCGCAAGCGCGGTGCCTGCCCGGCAAAGGGCACCATACGTGTGCGCATCAACCCTTCTTGCAGTTCAGTATTTACTCGAGACTGCTGCAGTAACAGCGTTTCAGACTCACGGGTAATATTTGAGAGTATCGATCGTAGACTGTCCAGGTCACTAAGACTTTCCAACATGCCGCGAGATAACTGCTGCATGTGCGTAAAACGGTCAAACTCCAGTGGATCGAACTCATCGTTCGCCTGGCTTAAGGTCTCTTCCTGGCGAAACTGGATCTGTGTTTCGGTTTCAATTTCAAAGGCGCGTAATTGATGGCGCAAGCGGGATACGGTTTCATCCAGTTCACGCAAGTTGTAGCGGAATGAGTTGGTCTGCTGTTCCATGCGGGAACGATAAATACTCACCTCCCCCGCAAAGTTCACCAGGTTATCGAGTAGATCCGCACGAACGCGTACCTGCTCATGCTGTACACGGCCTTTCTTACGCCGATCCTGTGCCGGGACCTGTTCCTCGTCAGTTGTAAC
>CBDUOW010000050.1:0-10037 GCA_965368945.1 uncultured Gammaproteobacteria bacterium | reverse complement strand
GACCTAATATATTAGAAAAAACTGTGCTCTCGATAACTGTTCCTGACGTTATTCTACCTCCTACTTCCCTGTAGTCGTGACGCCATTTATTTAGGAAATACTGAATGCGACCGGAGAGTAGCGTAGGAAGTGCCAGACGAACCCCGAAGGGGTTCTGAGGTGAAACGCGTAGCGGTTCTATAGTGCTCAGTCACCATTTATTTTCTGTTAGTCTGTCATTCCGGCGTGACCCACAAGGACGATATACACGGAGTATGACCGAAGGAAATCCCTTTAGGGACAAGTGTCACGGAAGATACGACTACATGGATGTAGGAGGTAGAGTAACGCATGGAGCAGTTACCGAGGGATGTCGTGAGTGACTGTGGGGAGTGACCGACCAGTTAAATCGAAAAGATGTAATCAAAACGTAGTCGTTTCCCCTATTACTCAGCAGGCATCAGGCAAACCTGACCACGGACCTCACCATCAAACCCGCTGCCATCATCAAAGGCATTACCGTAAATAAAGAGTGTACCACTGGCATTTTCAAACCGTCCGATACCGGCAGTGATTCGATCGACTTCGCTGTAGACCCCAACAACCTGATCAAATACCCCGACATCTCTGATGTAGAGTACGCCATCTTGAGTGATAATCTCCAGTACACCGTGATAGGACAAGGTACTATCCGGTTCAATGCCAGTCATACCTGCCGCGGTGGCAATACTCAGCGCGGTAAAGCGGGTCTCGCCGTTAAGGATGCCGCCACCCGTTATTTGCCCGGTCGTGCACAAACCTACCGGGCTGGTGCAGCCTGCGACATTAAATAGCGCCTTAATCTTTGCCTGTACCGGGATACACGTTTCATCGGGTGAGGCCAACGCCTGCCGTCCGGCAAAGACACTCATCGCAATAATGACTAACATGAGGAAATTGATTTTTCGCTGGACCAATAAACGCACCAGCCGGTGTGTTTTGGATTGAATCATGCTGTCATCCTTCCTGGTTTTTGTGTCATATAAATAATAGACGCCTGAGCGCAATTATTCCTAATTTTAGTGATTATTAAGCGCTGATCCCTGAAATGACCATTATAATTCAAGTGTTCTGACGTGTTGATCGACCCTCTAAGTGAGATGTGACCATGTTCAAGATTACGCTGCTACTATATACCTTGCTGTCACTTGTGTCGCTGCCGGCTAACGCGCAGACGCCGCGCATTATCCAGAGCCAGGCCGTGACTTTCACCCTGGAGCAGGTGATTGATGGGCTTGGCATTCCGTGGGGCATGGCGTTTATCACGGACAACCAGGTACTGGTAACAGAACGCGAGGGCCGGATCAGTCTGCTCGATACCGCGAGCGGAAAACGTTCCAGCTTACAAGGCGCACCACCCGTGAAGGCCGATGGCCAGGGCGGCATGCTGGATGTGGCAGTCCCACCAGACTTTAAGCGCGGCGACTGGATTTACTTTACCTTCGTACGTGATAAGGCAAACCAGGGCGTGACGGTGCTGGCACGCGCGAAGCTGGCCGGGAACAAACTGGTTGACTGGCAAGACCTGCTCGAGACCCGCTCCGCCACCAACACCACCTATCACTTCGGCAGCCGCATCACCTTTGATGAAACCGGGCATGTGTATTTTGGTGTGGGGGATCGGGGTGTGCGCCCCAACTCGCAGGATCTGACAAACCATGCAGGAACCATCATGAGGTTGAAACGCAACGGTAGCGTACCGAAGGATAATCCGTATGTGGGACAGGCCAATGTATTGCCCGAGATCTGGAGTTACGGCCATCGCAACCCCCAGGGGATCGCGTATGACAAGGTGCACCAGCGGCTATGGGTCATCGAGCACGGTCCACGCGGCGGGGATGAAATCAATCTGGTGGTGGCCGGCCGCAATTACGGCTGGCCGGTGATCTCTTACGGCAAGGAATACTGGGGACCGTTTCCGGTCGGTGAAGGCACCGCACGCGAAGGCATGGAACAACCGGTCAAGCAGTACACACCCTCCATCGCACCCGGGAGTCTGATTCTATACTCCGGTAAGGCTTTTCCCGCCTGGCGCGGCAACCTGTTTACGGGTGCATTGGTCCTGCGGCACCTTAACCGGGTGACAATTGATAACCAAGCCAGGGCCGTGGGCGAAGAACGAATGTTAACTGAACTCAAGGAACGCATTCGGGCCCTGGCGGAAAGTCCGCAAGGCTGGATCTATTTTTCCACCGACAGTGGCAAGATCTACCGGATTAAACCAACTTCAAACCCGGACTGACACGACTCGTCATTCTGGTGCGACCGCCAGTCATTCCGGCCATTTCCATCTCGTCATTCTGGCGCATGCCAGAATCCATTTCTTCATTCGTAATAATTCTTACTCCGAGCCCTTGCCATTTTTTTGTACAAACAGTGTCTGTGTCGGGTACGCAAACTCAATACCCTGCTGTTCAAACTGTTCGTGGATTTGTAAATTCACGGCCTGCTGTATATCCATGTATTCATTATAATCCGGTCCCTCCACATAATAGACTGACTCAAATACCAGGGCGAAATCACCGTATTCCTTGAAGTGCGAACGGTCAAATCGTGTCTTGTCCTGCTGTTCAATCGCCGCGCGTACGATTTCCGGGATCTTGATGAGTTTATCCCGCGGGGTTTGGTAGGTAACCCCCAGATTGAATACCACACGACGCTGATACATACGGCCATAGTTGCGGATGCGGCTACTTAGCAGATCGGAATTGGAAAACACCAGTTGCTCGCCGGAAAGACTACGCAGGCGCGTCGTCTTCAAACCGACATACTCGACAGAACCAAGCAAATCACCGACGATCAAAAAATCACCGACAACAAAGGGCTTGTCCAACACGATCGATAATGATGCGAATAAATCACCGAGGATAGTCTGTACTGCAAGGGCAACGGCAATACCGCCCACACCTAAGCCAGCGACTAGCGCTGTGATATTGACTCCCAAATTATCCAGCACTAACAATAATACCAAGGACCACAGCACGATTTTGCCAATGAAATTCAGCACATTAAGTGTTGTGATACTGGCAGGATCTTTCTCCATTTGCTGCTGGCGATATTGTTCGCTCACAACCCGCAGTACGGCACTGCCCCACATCCCGGCTTGCAGTAACAAAGCTACAATGACTACGGTATTGATGATGCTGCGAATGCCGGCTGTGATTTCGATGACAACCGTACCGACATACAGGGCCAGAATGAAAATAAATAGCCACTTGGTGCGCTTGACCACGGCCAGAATGATGGTCCTGAGTGCAGTTTCGTTCGATTTTGCAAGACGTTTCAACTGCCGTACCATCAGACATCGGACAACCTCAGCCAGCACAAAAACAATCGCCGCAATCGCTGTTGCTATCAACCAGGTCTGCAGGGTATTACCTGCAATGTTGAACTGTAAATAATCCATAATCTGCATCTTTCACTTTCCCTGACAAATGTTCGAGAGGCGTATATTATAATAGTTAGGGTCAGATTGAACCTGCCCCCAGTTTAACGGATACTCGAAATAAGTGGCAATAGTCCAAAAAAGAGAACCAGACCAAAACGAAGCCAAGACAATTCAAACATCCTGGCAATCTAATATTTATCAGGCTCTTCCCAGTCTAAAAATTCCAGAATCTTTGTTTGAGGATCAACGTCACTAATGACAGACTCAAGATATCGGCCAATGCGGCAGGCAATAGCAACAATCCTTTCCTTGTAATCGTCTTTCTTGTTTTCTTCAAGTGTTATGATGCCTTGATTAAAACAAAATTACTCCCAATATTTTAATTGTAAGATACATTTCTAAACTCTGCAGGATCGATTCTTAATCGTTTAATCTTTGAAGCCAGAGTGGTGGGACGTATCTCGAGTACTTCGGCAGCACCACCTGCACCGAAAATTTTACCCTCTGTATATTTCAACGCGGCAATAATATTATTACGTTCATCGTTTGCCAGATCGTGGTAAGTTCTGACAACCGACTGTTCACTTTGTAGCTGGTTTTTCGTTATGGGTTCAGAGACGCTACCAGTAGTGGGCAATTCGAACACCAACTTATCATGATTGGCAAGAATCACTGCTCGTTCCAGGACATTTTCCAGCTCGCGAATATTGCCGGGCCAGTCATATTGCGTGAGCCTTTCGATATCTGCTTTACTGAGCCGGATATCAGTCTTGTTGAGTTTTTGTAAAGAACGTTGTAATAAATAACTGGCCAGGATTGGCACATCTTCCATGCGCTCGCGTAACGCTGCGCTTTCGATGGGAAAAACATTGAGACGAAAATACAGATCCTGGCGAAATTGTTTATGCTTGATTTCGCTTAACAAATCCCGGTTAGTGGCGGCAATTACCCGCACATCAACCATGCGTGTTTTGTTATCGCCGACACGTTCAAACTGGTTTTCCTGTAACACGCGTAATAATTTACTCTGCAGATCCAACGGTATCTCTCCTACTTCATCCAGAAACAGGGTGCCACCGTCTGCCAGCTCAAAACGCCCCACACGATCACTGACTGCACCGGTGAAAGCACCTTTGATATGACCGAAGAATTCACTTTCAAACAGGTCATGTGGAATTGCGGCACAATTGACCCGAATTAACGGCCGCGCATGCCGTTCACTACTCTCATGAATGGCACGCGCAATCAGTTCCTTGCCGGTACCCGATTCGCCGGTGATGAGTACATTTGCATTGGTCGGGGCAACAAGCTTGATTTGGTGAACCAGGCGTTGTACTGCCATGCTGTTTCCAACAATCTCTTTGTAATTGTGTTCTGCGCGGATTTCCTCCAATAAATAGGCATTTTCCAACTCCAGGCGATGTTTCAACTCTTCAACTTCATGATAAGCGGCATGTAACTTCTGCTCCGCCTGCTTGCGTTCGCTGATATCACGAAACACCACGACTGCCCCGACCAGTTGACCATGATCACGGATAGGTGTACTGGTATATTCGACCGGAAACGCACTGCCGTTTTTACGCCAGAAGACTTCATCATCGACACGATGAACCTCGCCATCATGAAAGGCGGCATAGATCGGGCATTCATGCGAAGGATAATCGGAACCATCCGAATGACCGTAATGAATCATACTGTGAATATTTTTGCCGACTAATTCATCGGCATCCCAACCCAACATGCGCTCCGCAGCAGGATTCATGAAAGTCGTTTGACCATCGGCATTGACTCCATAAATACCCTCGCCCACTGCGCGCAGGATCAACTGATTTTCATGTTCGATATCCTGAAAAATTCGCTCAATGCGTTTCCATTCAGTGATACCGCGACGTACATAATCATTGGCTTCGGCATGTTCCTGTAAGCTGCGTAACTTTTCCTTGTCACGTAACTGCATAATGATCAAGGTTTGTTCAAGTGCTTCATAGATTGAAGCACTGACTTCAACTTTTACCGCGTGACCCTCCTGATGTTTGCAGGACAATTCATTCGTCCAGCCGTTGCTTTGCACCAGCACCGAGTCAGTAAAGGTAATTAATGCCGGAAATTCATATGGGAATAGTGCCGTGACTGTGAGTTTGCATAGCACATCAAAGTCATAACCCAGCATGGTGCTCGCGGAAGCATTCGCATCAATGATCCGGTTTGCCACGGGATCAATTAATAAAAAGGGTTCCTGCACATAGCGTAATACTGAATCTTGTATCGGGTTATCAATCGATGGCGTTTTCGTCATAGCCGGTTTCCTCGCAATGGCAACTCACATGAAATACGAGCAATCCACGTGCCAGACTACGAGATTTTGTAATCCTTATTACGGCTTTTCGTAATTTACGAGAATTCGTAGTGCTATCAAGCACGGTATTTTTATTATTAAGTTCTTTAATTCAACGAGTTAGGGTCAATTCGGGCATGTTGGTACGGGCCTTGCTCTTAATCGGGTTAAGGAAGCGGGATTGGTATTGAAGTACTGATGCAATCCGTACCTGTGGAACTCACTGCGCCGCGCGCGCCAATCCTGTGGCATCGCGCACAACTTGAGTGCAATGAGTTCACCAGCAGGTGTTTTTGTGGGAATTAACCAGAGAGGAAAGCGTTTATGAGCAACAAGAGTCTAGATGACCCGTTCAGCCCGGATAGCGATCTGCGCCATGGGATGGGCTGTAGTTGTAATCAGTGTACGTCGAAAGCCCAGGCCCAGGTTACCACCGAGGCATCCGCGAGCCAGGCGAACACTGAAAGCCCGGCAGAGCCAGTGACCACCGAAGACATTATCGATCGTGCGGTCGAGAGTGCCCTGGTACGGGGTCTCTTCGGCCATGACGACCTCTCACGCCGGCATTTTATGAAACTGGTCGGTGGCGGTCTGGCCGCCTCGATCCTCGGTAGCATACTGCCACTGGATGCGGTCAAAGCGGCCGTGAAGGAAAAACTCGGCCCGCCGGAGAAGAAAAAACTCAAGGTCGGGTTCGTACCGATTACCTGTGCCACCCCTATCATCATGGCCCACCCGATGGGTTTCTACCAGAAATACGGCCTGGACGTCGATGTCATCAAAACGGCCGGCTGGGCGGTATCTCGTGATAAGTCCATCAACAAGGAATACGACGCGGCACACATGCTGACACCAATGCCCCTTGCGATCAGCATGGGTGCCGGTTCCACCTCCATGCCGTTTATTATGCCGGCAGTGGAAAACATTAACGGTCAGGCCATTACCCTGCATAACAAGCACAAAGACAAGCGCGATCCGAAACAGTGGAAAGGCTTCAAATTCGGCGTGCCGTTTGAATACTCAATGCATAACTTCCTGTTGCGTTACTACGTCGCGGAACATGGCATTGACCCGGACCAGGATATTCAGATCCGCGTGGTACCCCCTCCGGAAATGGTGGCCAACTTGCGTGCCGGTAACCTCGACGGCTACCTGTCGCCCGATCCCTTCAACCAACGTGCAGTATGGGAGAAGATTGGCTTCATCCACATGTTGACCAAAGACATCTGGGACGGTCATCCCTGTTGCGCCTTTGCCACCAGCGCTGAATTTGCCAAAACAATGCCCAATGCCTACGGTGCCTTGTTCAAATCAATTGTTGACGCCACCCAGTTCTCTTCCAATCAGGACAACCGTAAGGATATTGCCAAGGCGATCTCGCCCAAGAACTATCTCAATCAACCCGTACCCGTGCTTGAACAAGTCCTCACCGGGCGTTATGCCGATGGTTTAGGTAATGTCCAGAATGTCCCGGATCGCATCGACTTTGATCCCTTCCCCTGGCATTCCATGGCCGTATGGATCCTCACCCAGATGAAACGCTGGGGTTACATTAAAGGTGATGTGGATTACAAGGGCATTGCCGAGGAAGTCTACCTGGCGGCGGATTGCGGCAAGCTCATGAAGGATCTGGGTTATGAACCACCCAATACCACATACGCCAAATACACCATCATGGGCAAGGAGTTTGATTACAACAAGCCCGATGCGTATGCCAAGAGCTTTGCCATTACGAGGGCGTAAGCATGCAAAACATTCATGCGCGGTCTGTGTTGTTATCACTGGTGATCCTTGTTCTGTTTCTGGGGATCTGGGAGTTAGCCAACCAACCGCCCAAGGCCAAACAGGCAATGACCGAATATGAAATGTTGATGGGGGGCAGCGAGCCGCAGGCTCGCGTGCCCAATCCTTCGGAGATTGGCAAGCTGGCGGTGGAAGAACTCAGCGATCCCTTTTATGACAAGGGGCCAAATGATAAAGGTATCGGTCTGCAATTATTATATTCCTTGAAGCGCGTCATGGCCGGTTATCTGTTGGCCGCGCTGGTCGCGATCCCCGTGGGCTTTCTAATCGGCATGTCGCCACTCATGCACAAGGCACTGGATCCGTTTATCCAGGTGTTGAAACCCATCTCACCCCTGGCCTGGATGCCATTGGCCTTGTTCATCCTTAAAGACTCGGAGATCTCCTCGGTGTTTGTGATCTTTATCTGTTCCATCTGGCCCATGTTGATCAATACCGCATTTGGTGTGAGTTCGGTGAAAAAGGACTACATCAATGTGGCGCGTACGCATGAACTGGGTAGCTTGCGCACCGCGTTTCTGGTGATCCTGCCGGCCGCCGCGCCGACGATTCTCACCGGCATGCGTATTTCCATCGGCATTGCCTGGTTAGTGATTGTGGCCGCAGAGATGTTGGTGGGGGGTACCGGGGTCGGTTATTACGTCTGGAACGAATGGAATAACCTGGATCTGACCGCTGTGGTCTTTTCCATCCTGATGATCGGTGTCGTCGGCATGGTACTCGACCTGTTGCTTGCACGCGCCACCAAACTCGTGCAATACGTGGAGTAATCTTATGAGTCAATATTTTCTTAATGCGCAGGGACTGACCAAATCATTTCCCGCCTCAAGCGGCGGTGAATCATTGACCGTGTTTGACAACATCAGCTTCGGTGTCAATGAAGGTGAGTTTGTCTGCATTATCGGTCACTCCGGCTGTGGCAAATCCACCATCCTCAATATCCTGGCCGGTTTGGATCAAGCCACGGGCGGTACAGTGTTGATGGATAACAGGGAGGTTTACGGACCCAGCCTGGATCGGGGTGTGGTGTTTCAGAACTATAGTTTGTTGCCATGGATCTCGACGCTGAAAAATATCACCTTCGCGGTGAAGTCACGTCATCCAACATGGACTAAACAGCAAGTACTCGATCACAGTATGAAGTATATCGAGATGGTTGGGCTTAAAGGCGCGGAACAACGTAAACCCTCACAACTTTCAGGCGGGATGCGGCAACGTGTCAGCATTGCACGGGCTTTTGCGATCGAGCCCAAGCTGCTTTTACTGGATGAACCGTTTGGCGCGCTGGATGCCCTCACCCGCGGCATGATCCAGGAGGAATTATTAAAAATCTGGAGTCAATCAACCCAAACCGTGTTCATGATCACCCATGATGTCGATGAAGCCATTCTGTTATCAGACCGCATCCTGTTGATGACCAACGGCCCCTATGCCCAGATCGCTGAGTCAGTAGTCATTGATATCCCACGCCCGCGTAATCGTACGGATATCATTCATCATCCTGATTACTACACGATTCGTAATCACATCGTCGAATTCCTGGTAAAACGCTCCAAAGAACTCGCCAATCCGGAAACGCGCACGGTGGAAACCCCAAGTGTTACCGGTTTGCGCTATCCCCCCGAAGTCAACCCTGCCACGGGTACCGTGCAGGAAAACATGTATCCACTTACAGGCAAAGAGGATGCTGCCTAGGAAAAATGTCATCAACAAGCAACAACTTGATATGTACAGGAGAAAACTATGAGTGCCACCGTTGAAAGTATCAATGCCATACCCAATAGCATGACCAGCTCTTTGATGAGCAAGGAAGAAATGACAGAAGCCATTATCACCGCCAAGATTGCCAAAGGCATGACCTGGCAGGCCATTGCGGATGCCGTTGAAGCCGGTGTTATCTGGGTCACCTCGGCCTGTTTTGGCAAAAACAGCATGCCCAAACCCCTGGCAGACAAATTGTGCGCCGCCCTGGACTTGCCGGAAGAAGTAAACATAGCCCTGCAGGCGTTTCCACACAAAGCCTGGGAAAAAACTGTTCCACAGGATCCGGTAGTTTATCGTTTCTATGAAATCGTGGGTGTCTATGGCGATACTATCAAGGAAGTGATCCACGAAAAGTTCGGTGATGGCATCATGAGCGCAATTGATTTTTCGATGCATATCGACAAGGAAGAAAATCCGGCCGGCGATCGCGTCGTGATTACCATGAACGGCAAGTTCCTGCCCTACAAAACCTGGTAAGCATGAACAGCCGGTACATTTATAAAAATATCGGTGACAGTATGTAGATTGTCACCGATATTTTTCAGTCCTTGCCGTGTCATTCCGGCCCTACTCTATGTCATTCTGAAGAAACGAAGTGACTGAAGAATCTAAGTAACGTAAGAATTAAAATCGTCGTCATTCCGGCCCTCGAGCCGGAATCCAGAAAAACGTGGTTTGTCCCCAATTACTTATGTCAGGACGATAAAGAACATCATTGCGATATAAGAA
>CBDUOW010000049.1:0-10262 GCA_965368945.1 uncultured Gammaproteobacteria bacterium | reverse complement strand
ACAGCGGTAGCTCCAATGGCAGTTTTATTAACCAGCAGCGCGTCACCACTCCTCGTTTACTCAAAGATGGCGATCGTATTGCGATGGGCCGGCTGGAAATGGAATTTAAACAGACCAGGAAGGATGAGGCCTCGGTGGATACCCTGTCATTACAGGATACCCTTATTTCAGATGCGCCGGAGATTCAACATATCACGATCCTGGTGGCGGATATACGAGGCTTCACCACTTTGTCCGAGCAGGTGGATATACGTACGCTCACTAAAATAATGAACACATGGTTTCACCAGGTTAGCGATACCATAATCAAACATGGTGGCATCGTGGATAAATTTATTGGTGATTGTGTATTTGCCCGCTGGGAATCCGAGCTGGATCAGAAAAGGACGGTCCTGCAGGTTTTATCGGCCGCAAGTGCTATTAACCAGGTAACCCGCAAATTAAGCGAAACATATACAGAAGTTCCTGAACCAATCACCATCGGTGTGGGAATCAATTCGGGTGCCGCCTCCATGGGTATCGGGCAGGAGAATACGGCCCTGGGTGACGCGGTAAATATTGCATTCCGTCTTGAAAGTGCCAGCAAGTTTCTTGGTACGGATGTGGTTTTGAGTGAAACGGCTTATCAGGATTTGCCGGCCAGTTTTATTGATGGACGACGCCAACATGTGCAGGTGAAGGGCAAACGGGATCCGGTACGAATTTGTACCCTGGATTTCAACGAAGTGGATCAGATATTAGCCGACATGAAGGAAAGTTAGGGCAAGAAGGTTCTGACATCCTGCATCAGGTTTTCCATTTCCGCTTTTATTCCATTGATAATCAACGCAGCCTCATCCGCATAGGCCAGTTCCTCTGGATCCAGATCGCTTGACTGTAGAACTGCCTGTCCACGGGCAACGGTTGCGGCCTCTGCATCATCAATGAACTGGGCCAGATATACATAGCTCTGCGCCAGACTGTTAGTAATGTCCTGGTTTTCGCCATGAAATTCCCATAATAATAAATGGATCGCGCTTTTAATTTTATCTTTATCGTAAGGTAGGCGAGATAATGGGTGGGCATAGCTGGCAGTGTCTAATTGTGCCAGCAAGTGCCCATATTCGGTGACGACATCCTGGGCGGCTTGCAGGTTTGTTTCGTGGCTCTGGTTCACATGACGGCCTCTTGTTGTTCACTTCATCATAGCTGCTCAGTCGAAAAATTGAAATTTTACTTGTGAGAACATAGTAAATGCAGGATGACCGATATCAGCTTGGTTAATATGTGAATGTTGCATTACTATTAGACCCTCATTAATAAGGGGATAAAATGACAGATATTTTACAGCAGGCAACGGAATTGTCTTTTCAATATGAAGCGGAATTTATGACCTGGGGCCCCGTGGTTGTACTGTTGATTCTTGCCGCGATATTGAGTTACACCGCTCTCAGGAACTGGCTAAACGAGCAGTACATGTATCGCTGTGTCCGCAGGCTGGGTGTGGCGGCGATACGTAATATTGCATTGCCTGACGGCATGGATGGGAGAGTGTTGATCGAAAACATTGTCTTGACGCCGGGAGGAATCTATATTTTACCGATTAAACGCTATTGTGGAATTATTTTTGCCGCCGATAATATTGGAACCTGGAGCCAGGTCGTCGGTAAACGCAGTTACAAGTTCCCCAACCCCTTGCCGGAACTGGATGCCTATGTCATGGCAGTGCGAACCCTGTTACCCATGGTAAGTGTAGAAGGACGTATTCTGGTAACGAATGATGCTGATTTCCCCAAAGGCAAACCGGAGCGTATAATCCCTGTTTCGAAAATCCCGGAAGCACTTGCGATTGATAAAGGGGAAGTCTCAACTCAGCTGAGAGATGCATGGGATAAGCTCAAGGCGGCAGGACTGAAATTCAATGCTGAAGAAAAAGGGGCATTAAAGCACTTTGATGCTGAAGGTGGAAATGCTTCACAACATTTGGTCTCTATCAGTCTGATATGTGTGGCACTCGGTTGGTTGCTGTGGCGTCTTTGGGGCTAGCCAGGAATCGTAAGGGTTTAGTTAATGATAGAAGCAATTAAAAAATTAATTCAAAAAGAAGGCGACCGTGATAAGTCAGTAACTGGTGTCCACAAGCAGCAATTGATAAGATTGGCGGCGGCTGTTTTGTTTGTTGAAGTGATGCATGCTGATCATAAGGTTGATAAACGTGAACAGCAGGTTGTCAGGCAGGCCTTGCAGGAAAGTTTTTCGCTTTCCAGTCATGAAGCAGACGAATTACGGCAGCTTGCGGAAGATCGAGTCAAGGACGTGACTTCTTTGCATGAATTCACATCCTTGCTGCATGGACGCCTTTCTAACGAGGAAAAGGTGATGTTGCTGGAACAAATTTGGCGAGTTGTGCTGGCAGATAATGATGTAGATAAATATGAAGAACATCTGGTGCGTCGTATTGCCGAGTTACTCTATATCAAGCACAGTGATTATATTCGCGCCAAGCTAAATGCCGAGGCTGAGATGGAGTGATTTTACTGGCCCATTAAGTCGCAGTTTGTAAAAAGCATCAATCACCTGCGTTGAGGATAAAGCCCTTTTGAGGTTTTCCCGGCACCGTTATTCCCGAGTAGTGTCGTAGTACTACCTTTTTTGACTTGGAACGAAATCGTGCCTGTAGCTCGGAGAACGCCGAATCACTTACTCAGATTGGTGACGTGGATAACACTGTCGCTAATTGAAGTGGTATTCACGGCTTTTCTACGTTAAAGTTAGTTGTAGTTTTATCCCTCATCATCGACCAGAGGATAAGGCATACTACAAGGATGGTTAGTTGATTACGTACCAGGAACGTTATTAAGATTACTCGAGAATATCTGATACGTAAACCACAGGCGTAATATGCGGCGTTTTCAAAAATACACTTTCACTGCCATTATTATCCTGGGTCTTACGGGATTTGTTGGTATTTCTAAAGCGACAGCACAGAGCGATCAATCCCAGGCTGGCAAGCAAAGGGTTACCCGGGGATTATTTTCGACAAATATCATCGATCGGGAACCGGTAGATCAGGTAGTTATTCTTACAACTGCGGTAAGCCAGGTGTATTTCTATACTGATCTGCGCAATTATCAGGGACAGACAATAACGCATCGTTGGGAACATGAAGGTAAGCTGGTTACGGAAAAGAAATTTGAAGTTGCCGGCGCGCGCTGGCGAGTGTATTCACAGAAGGATTTAAATCCAACTATGACAGGCACCTGGAGAGTAGTGGTTAGTGATGAACGTGGGTGGCCGATTTATGCAGCGATGTTTCAATACGTTGAAAAAATATCAAACAATTCAAGAGGTATTATTCTACCGATTGATGACTAATCAGTTTCGCTTGGAGG
The DNA here is from genome assembly GCA_965368945.1 of uncultured Gammaproteobacteria bacterium. Taxonomy (GTDB): domain Bacteria; phylum Pseudomonadota; class Gammaproteobacteria; order UBA6429; family Thiohalophilaceae; genus JAHEIJ01. Next base: position 6,891 of record CBDUOW010000049.1, on the reverse strand, counting down.
CGTACCGAGCGTGGCTTCTTCGAGAGCAGTAATTTTCCTTTTCCATTCTTCCAACAGAGAATTGTGTCGTTTCTCCGCTTCCTGTATCACCTTTTGTTTCTGCTTGCGCCGGGCGCTTTCAGAAATAGCAGGTAGTTTTGGTTTGCTGATGCTGGCTTTTTGTCTGCCATCTGCAGCCTGGCGTGCGGCAAGGGCCGGATTCTTTTCAGCAGGCTGGAAGATAAACATGCTGACGCCAATTCCGATCGCGATTAACACACTGGCCGCGATTGCGAAAATACGACGATTATGCTGTTTGCTGGCGTGTTCTTCTTTCTCAGTTCGACGAATGATTGTCTGATTCAGTTCAAGTTTGGTGATGGGAACGTAATCTTCCTCATCCGGTGTTTCAATTTTGAAAGAGGGTAACTCGTTTACCTCTTCCACCAATTCGTTAACGCGCGCCTCTTCATTGTCTAAATCTTCCGGTTCTATGGTGGGTTCCTTGAATATAAAGATATCCTCAGCCCCTTCAAGAATAATACGGTTGCCGGCACGTCGCAGAGTCGCTTCTGTAAGTGACATGCCTTGTGCTTTATTATTGGCTTCTTCTTCCTGGCGGGCCTTTTCAGCCTTCTCCAGTTTAGCCTTGATAGCTTCCGCCTTGCGCTGCATATCCGCAGCTTTCTTTTTCTTAACAATCTGGACGGCTTGCTGTCTCCGTTGCTGTTCCGCTTCTTTTCCTTGGCGTATGGATTCAGCTTCAGTTCGTGCCAGATTAACCTGAGATGCCAACAGTTGGCGGGTAGACTGGATCTCATCTCGTAAGCGCTCAGCCTCTTCCATCGCCTGGTGACGAATACGTTCGGCTTCATTCTCCGCTTCAACAGCCTTCAGACGATTTAGTTCCTCGGCCTGGCGACGATTTTCATCAACCAGGCGTTGTTGTTGTTCATATTCCTTGGAGGCAATTTCGGCTGCTTTTTCCTCGACCAACTTACGAGCACTTTCCATCTCGGCACGCAATTGCTGAGCTTCACTCATGGCCGCCTGTCGAATCTGCTCGGCCTCACTCTTAGCCTGTTGACGAACAGCTTCCAGGGTTGCCTGATGCTGTTGGGCTTGTTTTGCATGTGCTTGTTGTGTTTGCTGCTCTAGCTTTAAGCGTGCTTGTTCTATTTCCTTACGAAGTTGATCGGCTTCTTGCTGTGCTTTACGCCGGATATCATGGGCTTGAGCTTCAGCTTTTTTACGAGCCTCTATTGCCTGTTTGGCGGCTTCCGAAGCTACCGCCTTGGCATGATTCAAGGCACCATCGAGATCGGATTGTCGCTTGGCATTGGAGTCAGATTGAGCCTTAAGTCTTGCCAGTTCTTCCTCGGCTTGACGTTTGGCGGCCTTGGCTTGCAGTTTGAGTTTAGCCGCCTTTTCTTCTGCCTGTTTGGCGCGGCGGGATTCATTTTGCTGGCGATGCTTGGCAGCTTTCAGTCCGTCCTCACGTTTGCGGATTTCTTCTTGTTGTTGGCGCTTGATTTCATTTTCAGCTTTGAGCTTGACGGCCTCGGCGTTGGCAGCTTTTTGGGCCAGATTCTTTGCTTCCTGCTTCGCCGTGGCGGCTTCTTTTTGAATTTTATCTGCCTTGGCTTCCGCCGCCTGTTGGGTTTTCCTGGCGGCAATGCTTTTGCGGTCTTCGGTTTTGCTAGTAACGGGAGTTGACAGGTTTGCAGCCGGTACGGTCAGTTTGTTTTTGTTCAGGCCGCCTTCAAGGGCGTAACAGTTAAGCCCATATTGGGTGAGGAGGAAGGCTGCGGCTGAGCTACGAAGGCCATTATCACAGATCAGGATGTAATCCCGTTTATCATTCAAGCCATCTAATTTTAGTCGCAACATGCTGAGTGGAATGTTCACGGAACCTTCCACTTTCTGTTTGTTGAATTCATCATGTGTGCGTACATCGATTAGCAGACTACCGTTGCTAATTTTGCCGAGCGCAGTTTTATTGTCGATGTGGTTGATTAATGGCTTGGCCAGATCGGACATGAAGTCTTTCTTGCCGAGACGCATCAACATGCCATCTTCCAGCATGCTGATTGAGGCATTGCGTGGGCCACCAGTGATCAGGGCTTCTTCCCCAAAACCTTCGCCGACTTTCAAAATCGCAATTTGTACATCCGTGGCCTTGGGCGCCGGGCGACGTGTTACGGCACAACTGCCGTTGCGGATAATATAGTAATTGTCATTCTTGCCTCCCTGATTGATGATGATATCGCCCTTCTTGACCGGTATTTCTTCCAGCTTCATCAGCAGGGTTTGAATATTTTCCGTGGGGAGTTTTAGGAAAGCGCGGGACTGTAAAAAGCGTAACATCCAGGAACTCTCATCATCCATACTGAGTTCATCGACCACAATGAGCCCCGAATTATCTGCTTGTGTCAGGAATTCCAGCAAATCACCATCGACGTAGAGTATCTTGCAACTGGTTTTGGTTTTGGCGGTACCTGGGCGTGGCAGGGTATACTCGATAGGGTGCCGTGCTTCTTCGGTCTTGGCCTTGATCTGCTTACCTTTGGTTTTGCCGGTAGCGGTAACTTCAACCTGGCCGCTCAATACATATATAAGGCGTTTGTCTTTCTCACCCTGGCGAAACAGGACGCGGCCGACCGGGATATCCTCTATGGTGGACTTTGCCGCCAGCTCATCAAGGATATCGATACTCAGGTTCTCAAAGGGATCCAGCGATTTGAGGACTTTCTTGTCGACGGAATTGTTGCCAGCTGCCATGCTTATTCGCTCAGGGGGTTATGAGTCGGTTAATAAATCAAAGTATGCCTTGTTAACTAGATAATTCGGCCTAATTCTAATGCGCATTAGACCTGTATAAAATTTAGTCCATATATTGTAAATATATTGTGAAATGGCTCACAAAGGGTAGGTAAAAATACTTAGTTTGAGTCAGAAATGCCGCCGAAATACAAATTCCCCGCCCTGGCGTACCCCCCCGTAATACCTGACCCCAATTGAGCCTGTGGCGTCAGTTCTCAGACGCAGACCGGCGTAATAACCAAAAGGCGTATCTTCGCTGAAGGGGAGAACCTGGTTAATATTGCCAGAAACGCGTTGTTCACCATCAAGCCATGTGAGGCTGGCTCCGGTTAGAAAGGAAAGCCGGGAAGCTGGCGCCACGACCAAATCAAGACCGATTTCACCGGTGTGCCAGACGAAATCGGAAACCTGGTCGGGGCTTTTACCCCGGGTTGACTGGTAGTCATATGAGAAACGTACACCCAGTTGCAGCATGTGGCGGTCAAGCAGCCCGGAGTGCAGATCGAATCCCAGGCCATAGCCGGTTGAATTCAACCCTGACGGCAAGGGGTTCGCCGCCTGGCTGACATCCAGATAAGCAAGACGCAAGCCACCTTTCAAATATTGACCAAAGCTTTCATGCCAGACGGCGAGTAATCGCGTTGTAGTGGATTCGCGACCGACGGTGGGATAGATCCACTCCATGTCGCTATGTTCGATAAAAAGTACAAAATCACTGATGCCCGCATCGTCGTTTGCCCAGGTTGGGCTGCTGAACAGCAGTTCGATAAACAGACACAATCCAATGTAATTCAAGGTGTTGCGAGGCATGGTGGGTGTGCCCATTCGGCTTTGTAATGCAGCTATGATTGGAATAATATGGTCGCAGCAACACCAAATCAATGAAGAACAGTTGCAAGCAGGATTCGATTTTCAGGAATCAAGGGGACAGCATATGGGCGTGCAGGAGAACCAGAATAATAAATCCGTAACGGAACAACAGGAATTAACCACCCAGGAGCGTCGCAGACGAGCCTGGGGGCTGGGGGGCGATAGTAAGCTCAGCCAGAAAAATAAAATCGGTATTCATCACAACCGGAAGCAAAGATTAGTCGCGGGGCATCCATTTGCCCGGGTCATAGGTCTGGACCGGTGGTTAATTAAGAAAATGTTACAGGTTGCGGGTAATCCGCCGCTGAGCATTCGTCTTTGGGATGACCGTGAAGCCATTTCTTGTGCTGATCCAGCCGCTGAACTTACTATCCATGATCGGGCCGCATTGTTAAAACTGATTATCGATCCCGAGTTGCACTTTGGCGATTTGTATAGCAGTGGGCGCGTGGAAGTTAGCGGGGATTTGGTCCAGTTTCTGCAAGTGATCTATGCCAGGCTTCGGGAAACCGATAAAGTTGGGTTTTTGCGGCGTTTTATTATCTGGAGGGGGCATAGAAGAATTGCCAACTCCCTCTCCAAGGCACGTGACAATATTTATCACCACTATGATATCGGCAATCCGTTCTATGAACTGTGGCTTGATAAGCAGGTCATGCAGTACACCTGTGCGTATTTTTATGACCCGGACATTACCCTTGAAGAAGCGCAGATAGCCAAACTACATCATGTTTGCCGAAAACTGCAATTACAGCCGGGGGATACCGTGGTGGAAGCCGGCTGTGGCTGGGGCGGATTGGCCCGTTTCATGGCTCGTCATTATGGTGTTAATGTTAAAGCCTATAACATCTCGCATGAGCAGGTGAAGTTTGCCCGGGAAAGGGCAGAACAGGAAGGGCTTTCTCAACAAGTCGAGTATGTTGAGGATGATTACCGCAACATCAAAGGGCAGTATGATGTTTTCGTTTCGGTTGGGATGCTGGAACATGTTGGCAGGCGAGATTACAGGGTTCTGGGCGATGTTATTAATCGTTGTCTAAAGCCCGGTGGCCGCGGTCTGATTCACACGATCGGTCGTAACAAGGCAGGTTCGATGAATCCCTGGATCGAACGGCGCATCTTCCCCGGAGCCTATCCTCCCACCTTGCGGGAAATGATGGAAATTTTTGAACCTAACCGGTTTTCGGTTCTGGATGTGGAAAATCTGCGTTTGCATTATGCCAAGACACTGGAACACTGGTTACAGCGTTATGACCAGCATGTCGATGTGGTCGAGGAAATGATGGATCCGGCCTTTGTTCGCGCCTGGCGTTTGTACCTCGCCGGATCTGAAGCAGCATTTACCATCGGGAAATTACAGTTGTTCCAGGTCGTGTTCACACACGAGAGAAACAACCTGCTACCCTGGTCACGGGCCTGTCTCTACAGAGAAGAGCTCCCGGCAGGAGACAAGCATGAAGCAGGTTGACGTGCTGATTGTGGGTGGCGGACCGGCTGGTTCTACCCTGGCCTGGGCGCTGCGCGATAGCGGCCTGGACGTAACTATCCTCGATAAGCAAACATTCCCGCGAGACAAGGTCTGTGCTGGTTGGGTCACACCGGCAGTGATGGAAGAATTACAGATCGATCTGGATGACTATGCCAGGGGGCGAACACTACAACCAATTAGTGGCTTTCGTGTCAGCCAGTTAGGCAAAAAGGAAGTTGAAACCCAATATCATAACAAGCCCGTCAGTTACGGTATTCGCCGCTGTGAGTTTGATGATTATTTACTACAGCGTTCGGGGGCAGAGCTGGTACTGGGTCAGGCTTTCAAGTCCATGGTCTGGCAAGGCGATAACTGGCTTGTAAATGACGATATCCAGGCCAGGCTGATAGTCGGAGCCGGTGGGCATTTTTGTCCCGTGGCACGCGCTGTGGGCGCAAAAGTGGGATGCCATGAACTGGCTGTGGCTGCACAGGAAATTGAATTTCAAATGACACCGGAGCAAGTGCGTGAGTGCCAGATTGATGCACAAGTTCCGGAGCTGTTTTTTACCCCTGATCTTCTCGGCTATGGCTGGATTTTTCGCAAAGGGGATTACCTGAATATCGGTCTGGGTCGGGAGGACAGCCACAAACTGTCAGATCATGTGCAGAATTTTTGTCAGCTTCTAAAGCAACAGGGCAAGATTCCCTCAGACACGCCGGAAAAGTTTCACGGTCATGCCTATCTTCTTTATCCGCATGCGATTCGCGAGGTCATTAAAGATGGCGTGTTGCTGATTGGCGATGCGGCGGGCCTGGCTTATCCGCAAAGCGGCGAAGGCATTCGTCCCGCGGTAGAATCCGCCTTGCTGGCTGCACAGGTCATTAGCACTTGTGATGGTGATTTTCAGCAAACAAGGTTGCAATCTTATTATGTAAAACTGGTTGCCCGCTTTGGGGAACGCCAACCCAAAGCCGGTTTGCTGGAACGACTGCCCCCTGGAGTGAAGCAAGCGTTGGCTGGGAAGCTAATGCAGACCCGTTGGTTTACCCGCCATATTGTGCTGGACCGTTGGTTCCTGCACAGTCAGCAAGCACCGCTTTCCGGGCAGGATTCGTTAAACCCCTAGTTTCTGATGGCAGCGCGTTGTTGTTGCTGCTTGAGCCAGCGTTGATCAAGCTTGTCGATGATCTTGGTCAGCGTGGTTGTTTCAATATATTCAGTCGCTGCAATTTCATTTAACGGTGTGGGTGCACCGGGTTTTTGATGTCCGATGTTATCCAGTCGTGATTTCAGAGGCGGCGTTGTTGCTTTCAGTTTATCCGGTTCATTGATGGCAGCCATGAGTGAATTGCGAGCTTCATCGGCATTCAGACTTTTCTGTACAACGCTGGACATCTGGCGAAACGGGGCATAATTGGAACCTTCACCACGCCGCACCAGTTGTTTGATTTTCGGCCAGTACTTCTGCTGCAGGAACCGACGGGTAATGATTTCTTGCGATAAGACCCCGGCCATATCGCGATCATTAACCAATTCCAGTGCGTAACGATCGGCTTCCAGTTCATCCTCGCGCAGGGCAAAAAGTGCCAGCCTGTCGTAGAAAGGGACATAAAATTTAAAGAAGACGCCTAGAATCCGGATGGCAGGATTTTTTTGGCGGGCATAGCTATCGCGGTACGTCCGCCAGATGCCTTTGAGTTGATAGAACCAGCCACTCACGCGATTATGTTTACCACTGGCTTGCCCGA
>CBDUOW010000048.1:0-10293 GCA_965368945.1 uncultured Gammaproteobacteria bacterium | reverse complement strand
GGGCCCGCTCGTCTACGCTCGCGGTAAGGAATATCTTGACACCCGCCTGGGGGAATACCACGGTGCCCATGTCCCGTCCATCGGCCACCAGGCCCGGTTCCTGGAGGAAATCCCGCTGCCGTTGCAACAGTGCCTCGCGCACCGCCCCCAGGGCGGCCACCTTGGAAGCCGCATTACCACAGGCCTCGGTACGGATTGCATCCCCCACCACCTCGCTTTCGAGCAGGATTCTGGGGGCTGAGCCATCCGGCTGTAGCTCAAAACACACATCCAGGCTTGAGGCGTACTCAGCCAGGGCCGTTTCATTCGCAAGATCGATAGCATGTCGCATGGCACCCAGCGCGACCAGGCGGTAAAGCGCACCGCTGTCGAGTAGATGCCAGCCGAATTCCCTGGCGATCAGCGCACTGATGGTGCCCTTTCCCGACCCGCTCGGCCCATCAATGGTCAGCACCGGGATATCAGTGCTCATGCGTCACACCTCATTCAGCGTCAGGCCCGCCTGCCCTGCCAGGCTGACAAAACCGGGAAATGACGTCTTCACATTGGCGCAATTCTCGATCTCGATCGTCCCCTGGGCCCGTAATGCCGCCATTGTGAAAGCCATCGCAATGCGATGGTCACCCTGGCTGTGGACCGTGCCACTGCCGATGGATCCACCCTGGAGCACCATGCCATCTTCCGTCGGCTGTGCATCGATACCGAGGGTTTGTAACCCATCCGCCATCACCTGGATGCGATCACTTTCCTTGACCCGTAGTTCCCGTGCCCCGGTGAGTACGGTTTCCCCTTGGGCGCAGGCTGCCGCCACGAACAGGGCGGGAAATTCATCGATCGCCAGCGGCACCTGGTCTTCCGGAATACGAATCCCGTGCAATTCAGCGCCCTGGACGCGAATATCCGCTACGGGTTCGCCGCCCACATTGCGCTCATTGCTGAGCTCAATCATTGCGCCCATCTGACGCAGGATATTAATCACCCCAATCCGGGTTGGATTAATGCCCACATGTTCCAGCCACAGATCAGATCCCGGCGCGATACTGGCACCGACAAGGAAAAATGCCGAAGAGGAAATATCCGCCGGCACATCAATCCGGGTGGCCGTAAGTTTACCGCCGCTGCTAACACAAACTCTGTTGCCGTTGCGTTCCACCGGGTAACCAAAGCCTTCCAGCATGCGTTCCGTATGATCGCGGGTCGGAGCCGGTTCCGTCACACAGGTTCTTCCGTCAGCATACAACCCAGCCAGCAGCAGGCAGGATTTGACCTGGGCACTGGCGACCGGCATTTCGTAGTCAATTCCCTTCAAGCTGGAATTACCCTGAATGTGCAATGGTGGTGTGCCTGCGTCAGTGGTTTCAACCCTCGCTCCCATGGCGGCCAGTGGCTTGGTCACGCGACGCATGGGCCGGCTATTAAGTGAAACATCACCTGTCAGAATTGAATCAAAGTTCTGTGCCGCCAATAAGCCACTCAGCAGGCGAATGGACGTGCCCGAGTTACCCACGTAGAGATCCTGCGCGGGTTGTTTGAGACCCTGCAATCCAACCCCGTGAATAACTACCCGCCCGTCATGCGGGCCTTCAATCGTCACGCCCATGCTGCGAAAGGCTTCCAGGGTGGCAAGGTTATCCTCGCCCTCAAGAAAGCCGGACACTTCGGTCACGCCCTCGGCGAGTGAACCAAGCATGATGCTGCGATGCGAGATGGACTTATCGCCGGGAACACGAATACGTCCCGTTAATTTGCCACCGGGTGCAACAATAAATTTAGAGGATGAAGAGGTCATGGTTATTTTACTTACGATTGAAAACGGATTAACTTGCTGGTCTCCCTGCCATAACCCGTACTGTTAATATTACCTGTCCCCAGGATGCTGTGCCTGGAAAGCTAATTTCCATTATCACAAAATCCATCCCGAGCCTGTTTGGCACGGGTAAAGGTGTCTTTGAGAAAATCGCTATCAGCGCGCCGGACCGCATCGGCCAGTAAACGCAGATCATCACTGAACGCCTCCAGCACTTTAACCAGGGCATCATGATTGGCCAGACAGATATCGTGCCACATATCGGGATCACTGGACGCTATACGGGTGAAGTCACGAAAGCCACCGGCTGCAAAATCAAATATTTCCCGGCTGTCATCCATTCTCGCCAGGGTATCCACCAGTGCATAAGCCAGCATATGTGGCAGATGACTGGTGGCAGCCAGTATTTCATCGTGATGGACCACTCCCATTTCGACGACATCAGCACCACAAGCTTCCCACATGGCGCGAACCTTTTGTACCGCATCCGCTGCGCTGGTTTCGGTGGGGGTAAGAATGACCCGCCGATTCTGAAATAACCCGGCGAATGAAGCTTCGACGCCGCTCTTTTCCGTTCCGGCAATGGGATGTCCTGGAATCAAGAACGCTGGTATCTCACCAAATACATTCTGGGCCGCACTTATTACACTGCCTTTGGCACTGCCCACATCGGTCAGAATACACCCGGGCATTAATACCGGGGCAATGCGTTCCATGATGCCTTGCATGGCACCGAGTGGAACGGCCAGTACCACCATATCGGCGTCTTTTACTGCCTCAGCCGGATCGATAACATAATGATCGATGACCCCAAGTTGCTGTGCTTGTTGCAAATGGGCAATATCCCGCCCGCAACCGATCACCTCTTCCACTGCATTTGATTCGCGTAAGGCACGCGCCAGCGAACCGCCAATCAGACCAACACCGATAATGCATAAGCGGGAGAAAAGAACATCACTCATTTCGACATTACCTTTTGCAGTGCCGCGACACAGCGCTCATTTTCCTGCGCGGTACCAATGGTGATGCGTAGATATTCAGGCATGCCATAATTGGCAACCGGCCGTACAATCACACCCTGGCGTAATAACAGTTCATATATGTTTGCCGCCTCGCCCACTTTGACGCAGATAAAATTGCCGACTGACGGAATATAATCAAGACCCAAATCAGTAAATACCCGGGTATATTGCTGCATGCCTGACACATTACACGCTAAGCCTTTTGCAAGGTGCTCATGATCCTCTAAGGCCGCTTCGGCTGCGGCTAATGCCAGGCTGTTCACATTGAACGGCTGGCGCACACGATTTAACAGATCGGCAATCTCAGGGTGAGAGACACTATAACCGACACGTAAGCCGGCCAGGCCGTAGGCTTTGGAAAAAGTACGTGTGACCACAAGGTTCGAATAGTCATTCAGCCACTGCATACCATTGGGGTAATCACCGGCGCCCATGGCAGGATCAGAGGCGTATTCATAATAGGCTTCATCCAGTACCACTAACACTTCAGAAGGTACCTGGGATAAAAAAGCTTCCAACTGTCGACGGGTTAACCAGGTTCCGGTTGGATTATTCGGGTTGGCAATAAAAATCAAGCGGGTCTTGTCATCAATGGCCGCCAAAATGGTATCAAGATCATAGCCCCAGTCACGCGCTTCAGTGATTACCGCTTTGGCCCCCACGGCCTGGGTGACAATGGGATAGACAGCGAACGCATGCTGCGAAAAGATAACGTTATGTTCTGGCGTCACAAAGGCACGAGCGAGGAGTTCCAGAATATCATTGGAACCGTTACCCAGCGTAATCTGTTCTGTCGTCACGCTATGTTTATTGGCAAGCGCTGTCTTGAGTGCAAACCCATTACCATCCGGGTAGCGTGCCAGGTTGTGCAGCTGATCGCGAATCACACGCAAGGCAGCAGGGCTGGGACCCAATGGATTCTCATTAGACGCCAGCTTGACAGCCTGACTAATGCCGTATTCCCGTTCCAGTTCCTCCAACGGCTTGCCAGGCTGATAGGCTTGCAGGGCCTGAACACCTTTTGTAGCCAACGATAATAAGTTCACGCCACTCATACCTTGTCATCTTTGCGGCCGTAAACATCATCGAAACGTACAATGTCATCCTCACCCAGATAACTGCCTGACTGCACTTCAATCATTTCCAATGGGATACTGCCTTGATTTTCCAGGCGGTGCTTGACACCCAGGGGAATAAAGGTCGACTCGTTTTCAGTCACCAAAAAGACATCTTCACCACGCGTGACCCGTGCCGTTCCCTTTACCACGATCCAGTGCTCTGCTCGATGATGATGTAACTGCAATGAAAGTGATGCGCCGGGCTTAACCGTAATGCGTTTTACCTGGTAGCGCTCAGCTGTATCAATGGATTCGTAATTACCCCAGGGCCGATAGACGCGTCGATGGATCAGGTGCTCATCTCGTTCGGCATTTTTCAACCATTCTACGGCCTGCTTAACCTCCTGGGCGCGGTCCTTATTCGCCACTAATACGGCATCTGCGGTTTCAACGATGACCATGTCCTTTAGGCCAATCCCCGCAATATGACGGCTGTCACCATAGATCAAGCAGTTCTCGGCATCATGCATAAACACATCACCACGGGTCACATTACCGGATTCATCTTTTACACCCACTTCCCACAAACTGGACCAGGCGCCGACATCAGACCAGCCCGCATTCAGCGGTACGACCGCGACATCAAGATCGCCAACCGACTGTTTTGAAATCTTCTCCATCACAGCATAATCGATGGAGTCCGCAGGACAAACGGAAAAAAGTGCTTCTGCAATTCGGAAAAAGTCGCGATCCCGCTCTCCCTGTTGCCAGGCCTGTTCAACACAATCAGCCATCTCTGGTTGTAACGCACGAATTGCCTTTAGCCAGTTCTCAGCCGTCATCATGAACATACCGCTGTTCCATAGATAGTCACCGCTAGCCAGATACTTTTCTGCTGTCGCGCTATCTGGCTTTTCCACAAAGGCCGCAATCCTCGCAGCACCGTGTTTCAGCTTTTGACCCTTTTGGATATAGCCGTAGCCTGTTTCCGGACTGTTTGGAGTTATGCCAAATGTAACCAGGTAGTTCTGTTGTGCCAGTGTCATACCTTTGATGATCGCCGCGTGGAACGCAGCAATATCAGCAATCACATGATCGGCAGGCATGACCAGCATTACCGTCTGGGCATCTTTGTTTGCAACTGATAAGGCAGCAAGGGTTAGCGCAGGCGCCGTATTACGCCCAATGGGTTCGAGAATAATATCGGCAGTCGTCTTACCCAGTTCCAATAGTTGTTCGGCAACAAAAAAACGATGCGCTTCATTACACACCACTAAGGGATCAGCCAGCTGTGTATCCGTAGTTTCCTGTTCGAGACCATCAAGCCGGGTTACCGTATCCTGCAGTAACGTCTGCTCGCTGACCATGGGGAGGAGTTGCTTGGGGTACATGGCACGCGACATCGGCCAAAGGCGGGAGCCGGAACCCCCGGAAAGAATGACAGGTTGTAGTGTTATTGGCATCTACATTCCTTGTTACAGAACTGCGCGCGGGTAGGAACCCAGCACCTTAATGCTACTGGCGGTCTGTTCCAGTTCTTTCACAGCCTGTGCCACGTTCGCATCTTCCACATGGCCCTCAACATCTACAAAAAACACATAGGTCCACATGCCCTGGCGTGACGGACGAGATTCAATCCGGCTCATGGAAATACCATTACGTGCGAAGGGCTCAAGGATGGCATACAACGCACCCGGCTTGTTATGGGTATAGATTAACAAGGAGGTCTTATCACTTCCGCTTGCGGGTGTAGCCCGCTTTCCCACCACCAAAAACCGGGTGGTATTATCGGGCTCATCTTCTATATTGCGGCTAATAATATTCAACTCATAGATATCTGCCGCCGCTTCGCCTGCAATGGCGGCCGCACCTGACTTATTCGCAGCCAGGCGTGCTGCTTCCGCATTACTACTCACATCATGCAATTCCACATTTGGCAAATGAGTATCCAGCCATTTGCGACATTGCGCCAGTGACTGCTGGTGGGAATACACTTTCTTTATCTTTTTAATATCTTCATGCTTGCCAAGCAGGTGATGGTGAATACGTAATGCCACCTCTCCACAAATCATGAGCGAAGAAACCATGAATTCATCCAGGGTGTGATTAATAACACCTTCGGTTGAATTCTCTACCGGGACCACCCCATAGGAAACTGCCCCGGATTCCACTTCACGAAACACATCGCTGATCGTGGCCATTGGGGTAGTGGTTACAGAATGACCGAAATGTTTTAATGCCGCCGCCTGGGTAAAGGTGCCTTCGGGTCCCAGGAAAGCAATAGTCATCACTTGTTCCAGCGCCAGGCAGGCAGACATAATCTCTCTGAACAGACGAGCCATTTCCTCGTCACTCAGCGGGCCATTATTACGCGCCATCACCTTGCGCAAGACTTCCGCTTCTCGCTCGGCGCGATAATACACATTATCACTACTGGCCTGTTTGGTTTCGGCCACTTGCTGGGCAATTTTGGCCCGCTCGGTAATCAAGTTCTGGATCTGTTCATCCAGCTCATCGATTTGAACCCGCAAATTTTTGAGTTTGTCACTCATAGGTCAAAGTGCTCGTGCCGCCAATACACCATCGATAGCGGCCAGTTTCCCAAGCAGGGTATCGGAGGCCGGTGCATTGATATCGATTAAGCTGTACGCCAGCTCACCCTGCGACTTATTGATCATATCAATAATATTTAAGCCTTCGTCCGCCATGGCAGACGAGATTTGCCCCACCATGTTGGGTACATTACTGTTAACAATCGTCACTCGATAACCGCCATTACGTTCCATCTTGATATCCGGAAAGTTAACCGAATTCCGTACATTGCCATTTTCCAGATAGTCCCGTACTTGCTCCGCTACCATAGCGGCACAATTATCTTCTGCTTCCACGGTTGAGGCGCCGAGATGCGGCAGGGTAATCACCCGTTCATGGTTTTTCAACAAATTACTGGGGAAATCACACACGTAGGCATAGACCTTGCCTGCCTTGATTGCCGCACTCACTGCTTCGTCATCAATAATGCCATTACGCGCAAAATTTAAAATGATCACGTTGTCTTTCATGATCTTGAGCCGTTCAGCATTGATCATGTTACGCGTCGCATCTACCAGGGGCACATGGAAAGTGACGAAGTCGACCTTGGACAACAATTCCTCCACGTTGCCGGCTTTCTGTACTTCAGAAGAGAGTTTCCAGGCCCCTTCAACGGTGATACCCGGGTCATAGCCAATAACATGCATTCCCAGATCCAGCGCTGCGTTAGCCACATAGCGCCCAATGGCACCCAGGCCAACAACCCCCAGGGTCCGGCCCGGCAATTCAAAACCGGCATATTGCTTCTTGCCCGCTTCTACCGCTTTACTGATAGTGGCATCGTCACCGGTCAGGTTGCGGGCATAATCCCAGGCCGTACATAGATTTCGACAACCAATTAACATGCCCGCCAGGACCAGTTCCTTCACCGCGTTGGCATTTGCACCAGGTGCATTGAATACCGCCACGCCATGCTGTGACATCTTTTCGACCGGTATGTTATTTACGCCGGCGCCCGCCCGACCCACCGCTTTCAAGCTCGGAGGGATTTCCATGTTGTGCATATTGAAGGAGCGTAACAGGATGCCATCCGGATGTTGAATCTCAGAAGCAATTTCATAACGTTCACGTGATAGCCGTTCCAGGCCGGCAATTGAAATATGGTTCAGAGTCAAAATCTTGTGCATAGAGCTAAAACCTTACGTCAGCATGCAACCGTCGGAATCATGTCTGATATCGCTTAGGAAGATATCAGCACGTACCGGTTGTTGAGAATCAACCATGTCGTCGTTCAAATTCAGCCATGAAGGCAATCAGGGTATTGACCCCTTCTTCCGGCATGGCGTTATAGATACTGGCGCGCATGCCGCCAACCGAGCGATGTCCTTTGAGGGTAGTCAAATCTTCTTCCTTGGATTCTTGCAGGAACACCGCATCAAGTTCCGGATTGGCCAGGGTAAAGGGCACATTCATCCACGAACGACTGGCAGGTTCAACCGGGTTGGCATAAAAATCCGAACCATCAATTGCTGCATATAAATTATCGGCCTTGCGCTTATTGATCTCGGCCATTTTCGCCAGGCCGCCCTGTTTCTTAATCCAGGCAAAAACCAGCCCCGCCAGATACCAGCTGTAGGTTGGCGGCGTGTTATACATGGAGCCATTCTCAGCCTGTACCTGATAATTGAGCATGGTCGGCGTGCTATCAAGGGGTTGATCCATCAAGTCTTTCCGCACAATCACGACCGTCAGGCCGGCGGGGCCGATGTTCTTTTGTGCACCGGCATAGATAACCCCGTAACGGGAAACGTCCACCGGACGTGACAGGATCGTGGATGACATATCGGCCACCAGGGGAATATTGCCGGTATCCGGAATAAACGGAAACTCGACGCCACCGATGGTTTCATTCGGGGTGTAATGCACATAGGCTGCAGCAGGATTCAATTGCCAGCTGTCCTGTGCCGGTGCTGTGGTGAACTTACTCTCTTCGGAGGAGGCCGCCACATTGACATCACAATAACGCTTAGCCTCGGCAATGGCTTTCTTCGACCATGCCCCGGTATTGATATAGTCGGCAGTTTTCTTATCCCCTAACAGGTTGAGTGGCACCGCCGCGAACTGGCTACTGGCTCCGCCCTGCAGGAACAGTACTGCGTAATCATCGGTGATACCCATCAGTTCGCGCAGATCAGTTTCTGCCTGTGTCGCAATAGACATGAACTCCTTGCCACGGTGACTCATTTCCATCACCGACATACCACTGCCCTGCCAATCCAGGATTTCCTGTTGCGCTTTTTCCAGTACTGCCTGCGGAAGCATGGCGGGGCCGGCGCTGAAATTAAATACTCGGGACATCGCTCTCACTCCAGAAATTCAATCACAAAATTAATTTAACTGACAGAACCACACTGTAACATCAGCAACGATGTGCTTGGATAAATTCAAGCCCGGATTTTTTTGTATTCAGTTGCTATTCTTCTTCGTCGGCCTGAATATTTTCAATGCGCTCAATACCGGACAGCGTTTCCCCTTCACTCAGGCTGATCAGCCTGACACCTTGAGTATTACGCCCCATGATGGAGATTTCCTCCACCCGGGTCCGTACCAGGGTACCGCTGGTCGTAATTAACATCACTTCATCTTCAGCATCCACCAATACCGCACCGGTTACCTCACCATTGCGGGCTGTGGTCTGAATGGAAATGACACCCTGACCACCACGACCATGCCGCGGATAATCCTCAACCGCTGTGCGTTTGCCGTAACCGTTCGCGGTGGCAGTCAGAATATCGCTCTCGGTAGCAATAATCAGGGAAATAACTTTCTGCCCTTTGCCCAATTTTATGCCGCGTACGCCAACCGCATTCCGTCCCATCGGCCTCACATCGGATTCACCGTAGCGAATCGCTTTACCGCCACTGGAAAACAACAACACATCCTGCTCACCATTGGTCAGTTCTACCCCTACCAACTGGTCATCCTCACGAAGTTCCACGGCTATAATGCCGGAGGCACGAGGCCGGGAGAAATCCTTCAACGGGGTTTTCTTCACTGTACCGTTGGCGGTAGCAAAGAAAACAAAATGATTTTCGTCATACTCACGGATTGGCAAAATCGCATGAATCCGTTCGCCTTCTTCCAGTGGCAGCAGGTTCACAATAGGACGACCACGGGCACCTCGCCCTGCCTGCGGTAACTCATAGACCTTCAGCCAGTAGACCTTGCCGCGACTGGAGAAACAAAGAATAGTGTCATGGGTGTTTGCCACGAACAATTTGTCAATGAAGTCTTCGTCTTTTACCGCCGTCGCACTCTTGCCCTTACCACCGCGGCGTTGTGCCGCATAGGTCGTTAGGGGTTGAGACTTGGCATAACCCTCATGACTCAGGGTCACAACCACATCTTCTTCGGTAATCAGATCTTCAATGGTCAAATCTTCCTGGCTGGCAAAAATTTCAGTTCGCCGTTCATCGCCATACTGATCCCGTAATTCAATAAGTTCTTCCCGAATGACTTCCATCAGGCGTTCTTTACTGGAAAGGATAGCCAGCAGTTCTTCGATCAAGGTCAGCAGTTCCTCGTACTCACCGATGATCTTGTCTTGTTCCAGTCCGGTGAGACGATGCAAACGTAAATCCAGAATCGCCTGGGCCTGAGCATCCGATAACTTGTATTCGCCGTCTATGAGGCCGAATTCTTTGGATAAACTTTCCGGCCGTGATGCCTCAGCACCGGCACGTTCCAGCATCTGCACAACCACACCCGGTTTCCATGAAGCGGCAATCAATTGTTCTTTCGCCTGCGCAGGATTGGCGGCGGCTTTAATCAAGGCAATGATGGGATCGATGTTAGCCAGCGCGATCGCCCAACC
>CBDUOW010000047.1:0-10325 GCA_965368945.1 uncultured Gammaproteobacteria bacterium | reverse complement strand
TTTTTCCCGGGAAAACACCGGCACACGGCTGCCATATAAACCTTGTGGCGGAATTCATCCTCTTCCAGACCGATACGGGCGAACCAGCCAAACAGGGTCTTGCCGGCTGTCCAGGCAAAAGGGCGATGCACTTCAATTTCCCGGTTACCCGGCGCCTGGCCGATCAATAGCACCGAAGACACAACGGGCTCACCGGTAACTGGCGGGCCATGCATGGCGGGACAGCGGTGGCAACGTCGCAGGGAAGCCTGATGACGGGCAAGTGTCTGGCGTGAGGCTTTCATCTGGTCATGACTTGCAGTTGTAAACAGCCGTTCATATATAATACAACTTGTGGTTCTAATTTAATGTATGCAGGTGATGTTATGCGCAACCACAGTTGTGTGCAGCCATTTCCCACATGAAAAGCAAATCCGACCAGACTAAAGATAAAAAATGGTCAGCCCGGGTGACGCGGGAAAGTCATGCACTGGAACTGGAGGAAGGCGTGTTTACCTGGAAAGACCCGCGTCGTATTGCCCGCTCCTTAAAACGTTCCGCCGAAGCAAGCACGCAGCGTAAGGCACCTCCCTTTCAATCAGCCATGTCCATGCTGAACTTTTACATTAATCGCGCGGGTAAAAGTCTGGATTCAGAACAACGTCAGGTACTGGAGCACGCCAAACAGGAATTGCGGCGCTTGTATAAGCGATCCTGACTGGATCATGCCAACGCTCAGGTAATTTCAGCCGCAGTTACGACGGCTGCCTGTGAAACAGTTGGAGTTAAGGCGGAGGGGCTTGAAAACGGGTGGGTGCCGAATGGCACCCATCCTGGTGCAATCAGTGGTGATGCTCGCCCGGGCCATGAACATGGCCATGCTCAATTTCTTCCTCGCTGGCTTCCCGAATGTCGATGACTTTCACACCAAAATTCAGGTTCACACCGGCCAACGGGTGATTGCCGTCTACTGTAACGTCGTCGCCTTCGACATCCGTTACGGTAACCACGATCATTTCTCCTTCCGGCGACTCAGCGTGAAACTGCATACCAACCTGGATCTCTTGCTCGGAATCAAACATGTCACGGGGCACGGCCTGTATCATGGTTTCATTGTGTTCACCATAGCCTTCAGCCGGACTGACAGAGACATCAACCTCATCACCGGCCGATTTGCCAGTTAAGGCATTTTCCAGCCCGGGAATAATATTATTGGCACCATGCAGATAGGCAAAATTGCCCTCATTGGAACTATCGAGAACTGTGCCGTTGTCATCTTTCAGGGTGTAGTCGATGGTAACCACCATCTTGTCAGAAATTTGCATTAAGTTATCCTTGGTTCGAAAATGAGCGCGAACTCCGTCATTGACAGGCGAATTCGGCTCCTCAATTGATGCCTGTTTCGACAAGGATACCAGTTTCCAGGAACAAAATGCGAATTCTACTGCTCTCAGCTTATGATGCCGTCAGCCATCGCCAGTGGCGTGAAGGTATGGTGGCGGCCCTGCCGGAGCACGATTGGACGGTTCTGGCGCTGCCGCCAAGACATTTTCGCTGGCGCATTCGTGGCAACAGTCTCAGTTGGGGGGTGGGGGAACGCACGGTCCTGAGTCGGCAATTTGATGGCCTGGTTGCTACTTCGATGGTGGATCTCGCCACCCTCAGAGGACTGGTTCCCTCGTTGGCCACTGTACCCTCGCTGGTGTACTTCCATGAGAATCAATTTGACTATCCAATCAGCCAGGCGGCACATCAAGGTCTCGAGCCAAAAATCGTTAACCTTTACTCGGCCCTGGCTGCACAGCGCCTGGTATTTAACAGCGACTACAATCAGCAAACCTTTCTGGCCGGGGTTACGACTCTATTACACAAGATGCCTGATGCGGTGCCTGCCGGCATCGTCGATGCACTCGCGGCCAAGTCAAGCATTTTACCGGTGCCCCTGGCAAACGACTGGTTCAATTCAGCCCAGGCGGACAAAGCGGATGAGTTGACCATTGTCTGGAATCATCGCTGGGAATATGACAAGGGGCCGGAAATCTTCTTTCAGGCTTTGCGACTGTTGCTGGCGAAAAAAGTGCCGTTTCGCGTGCATGTACTAGGTCAGGCTTTTCGTACCGTACCCGACATGTTCGCCGAGATGCGTGGACTGCTCGGCGACCACCTTGGTCAATGGGGTGGAGTCGAAGATCGTGATACCTACCGTGCTTTTCTACAACAGGCGCATGTGGTGGTCTCAACTGCACGGCATGATTTTCAGGGCCTGGCTATTCTGGAGGCGGTGGCTGCAGGTTGTATTCCCCTGGTGCCGGATCGCCTTGCTTATCCGGAATGGTTTGCGGACGAATATCGTTATCCTTCGATGCTCGAAGAGAGTAAACAGGAAGCACTGCTGCTGGCGGATAAATTGTCTGTACTTGCAATCCAGCTTGAAGAGGGCCAGTTACCGAAGGTACCTGACGTATCCAGGTTATCCTGGTCGGCAATGCAGGATCGTTACCGGGATATGATTGCCGAATTAGGGCCTGTGCAGAAGGAGGCATAAGCATGGACAGAGTTGCGCTGTTGATAACGATCGCCATCGTACTCGGAGTGATCGCCTTTACTTTAATCCGGATTTATTTTGCCTGAGCAGGCAGGAGTGAGGGTGGTGTAATGAGTCAGGTGTTAATCGCAATCAGGCCTGCTGCAGCATGCTATAGAGCTGGTCCTTGAGCTTGACTCGTTTTATTTTAAGTCCTTCCAGGTATTCATCCGAGGTGTTTTCTATCTGCATTTCTATCCGGTAAATTTCCTTATCCAGGGACTCATATTTCTCAAACAATTCCGCGAATAGTGGGTCATTGACTTTCAGGCTATGAATTTGCTGTTTGTATTCGGGGAATTCCTGGACCAGACCATGATGCTCACCTAACATTCATTTCTCCTTTTTCGTCAAAAGACCGGCAATGCCATCCAGGCAGATATTGTAGCCAAACAAATCATTAAAGCGTCAACTCGCTGTAAGTTTTTTGATATGCATCATTGAACTCACGAATCGCTCCACGCAAATTATATGTATCTTTTACAAGGAATAGAATGGAATTTTCTTACCCGGACGGTAAGAAAGAATTGGTATCATCGAAATTCGTGAGATAGAGATAGATTCAGCAGAGCTCGCAGGTGGGGAAATGCGATAACGCAATCAACCCCAGTTACTCTCTACGGATTTGCAGTGATCAATGTACTTGGTCAGGGCGTGTTCAGCTTCCCCTTTGCTATTAAACGGTCCCTGATCGATTGCCTCTCGTGTGGCAAAATACCACTTTGCCCCCACATTGAAGAAACGGCCGGTTCGAAACGGAACTGCTCCGTCTTCACCCGCGCGATGTAATTCCATGCTGAAACTCCCAAATTAATTCAGTATAAATAAGGGTATAGAATGCCAGCACCGTGCTGTCAAAGGGAAGTTACCTGCAATCTGATATAAGGCAATAATTGTATGCCAAAAGTCATAGATGACTACAACTATTGTGTAAGTATATAGCCATAAAATAATAATGAGTTGAATTCTGGCTGTGGGAAGAAGATTCCGGGCTGTACTTAAGTAATTGCCTCGGGTATTTCGGTTGACTCTGATCTGGAGGCTCCGAGGTCGAGCAGGTCGATTGTCTGTCTCAATATTGCAAGCGGATAATGAGGTTGAGCGCACAATGATCGCCGAAAAAATTGTGTCTGCTCGAGGTTTGCCCGGCTGATATCCATCTCGCGGTCAATACGGCACCGGCATGACGAAACAGGGTATCAAGCCAGACTAGAGCCGTGATGTTCATGCCCATCACTGTAATGCGGAACCATTAATTCGATGTGATTTAGATCAAAGCGGTGTCGTGGCAAAGGCAATTACGAGTTGGTTACTGCAGGCTTAGGAAAAAGTGTTATAGTTTTGTGATAAGGATAAACACTGCCTGTACTTTTTCCCTGGGAGGGTTGCAATGAATCTGGAAAAAGTTATATTCGCTTTTTTTATTGTACTGGCGTTAACGCTTAACTTCGGTTTTTTTATCGGCGATATCGATGATCCGGTGCATCATAATGTGTATGAATTATATGCAGCGATCGTCGTCAGTGTTATCGCCACGGTACTGAAGTTCGGTGACCGCACCCATATTGGTGCGGTATTGCTGGCAACCAGCCTGGTCGCTGATTTGCAACTTATCGTTGCGGCTGTGGTTTGGGCGTTGGTAGAACGTGTCAGTGAGACTGGAATGACGCCTCATACGATGGCCGCGATCGTTTCATTATCAGGCGGCGCGGTATTAGCAAACGTTACCTCCGTCGTGCTGCTGGTGACTGAAACGGTAATGGTTCGCCGCTAAGCATCAGCCACCCGGCATGAATAATATCGTCTTTGTTCTCTTACGGCGTCTGCATGCGCCACTGATCGCCCTGATCATTGTGTATGCGGTTTCGGTACTTGGATTTGTTTTAATTCCGGGTATGGATGATCAGGGACAACCCTACCGCATGAATTTCTTTCATGCATTTTATTTTGTGAGTTTTATGGGTACCACCATCGGGTTTGGTGAAATTCCCTATCCGTTTACCGATGCCCAACGCATGTGGACGGTTGTCTCTATTTATGCAACGGTTTTTGCCTGGCTATATGCAATCGGTTCCATGTTGTCGGCGATGCAGGATCCGGCTTTTCGTGAGTTATTAACCAGCAGTGCCTTTCGACGCAGTATTCGACGAATTCATGGGCCGTTTTATCTAATCTGTGGATATGGCGATACCGGCAGTATGCTGGTGAAAGCTTTAACTGAAGTGGATAAGAGAGCGGTGGTAGTGGAAGTTGACCAGGAACGTATTAATGCGCTGGAGCTGGAAGACTTAAAACACTTTGTACCTGGCTTATGTGCCGATGCAGTTCATCCCGATACGTTGATTGAGGCAGGGCTTAAACTACCAAATTGTATTGGCGTGATTGCATTGACCAATAATGATGCGGTAAACCTGAGAGTGGCGATTAGCAGCAAGCTATTAAATCCGTCTCAATTAACCATTGCCAGAGCAGAGAGCCACGACTTCGAAGCAAATATCGCTTCATTCGGGACCGACCATATCATTAATCCTTTTGATATTTTTGCAGGTCGCCTGGCAATGGCGCTTCATTCACCAGGCACCTATTTATTGCACGAGTGGATGGCGAGTGCACCGCATGAACCCTTAACTGAACCTTTGTTTCCGCCTATCGGTAAATGGGTGCTTTGTGGTTACGGCCGATTTGGTAAGGCCGTACATGAACGCCTGCGAAAAGAGAGTGTTGAGGTCAGGATTATTGAGGCCAAGCCTGAAATAACCGACGCGCCCAGTGATGTCATTATCGGGCGAGGTACTGAAGCGGTGACATTACAGCTGGCAGGGATCGAGGACGCAGTCGGTGTGGTTGCGGGTACCGATGATGATGGCAACAATCTGTCCATCATTATGACCTCCAGAGAGCTCAACCCGGACTTGTTTATGGTGGCCCGCCAGAATTCACGCCACAATGATGCGGTTTTCCAGGCAGCAAACCTGGATTTGATTATGCAGCGCGGTAGCATAATTGGGCATAAGATTTTTGCACTTATCCAAAGCCCGATGCTGGATACTTTTTTGCGTGCGGCACGGGAGCAGGACAATGATTGGGCAAATGAGTTGATAAGTCGCATTAGCGGCATTACTGCAACGGAGACTCCTGTGACATGGGAGTTGAATATCAGTGAAGAGGACTCTCCGGCCATGTTTGCTGCCGCGCGCAGCCGTGAGCGCATTCAGCTCTGGCAGCTTTATCGTGATCCTCGCAACCGGGAAGAGGTCCTGCCTTGTATTCCGTTATTCTGCGAACGCAGCGACCGGGAAATCCTGCTTCCCGACGACGACACAAAAATATTTCCCGGGGATCGTATTCTATTTTGCGGCCAGGCTGGAGCCCATTCCATGATGGAATGGATAAGCGGAAACCATAATGTCTTAAACTACATTCAAACCGGCGAAGAGCACCCCAGTGGCTATCTATGGCGCCTCATGACAGGCAGAAACAAGAAGGTCCGGTATCAGCAGTAATATCAATAGATTAGATATTGGTCCCGGAATACAGATTTCATGCATCGCTTTCCTGCAAGGGGACAAAAGCCACCCCAAGTATGTCCTTGACATGCGTATTCTCCTCATCGTCCTTTTCGATCAGCATGAGTTCCTGATGCATGTAAGGTAATCCAACAGGTATCACCATTCGACCACCGGGTTTCAGCTGTTTAATGAGTTCGGGGGGGATATGAGATGCAGCAGCAGTGACAATAATGGAATCATAGGGTGCATGCTCCGGCCAGCCGAGATATCCGTTACCTATGCGGGTTTCGATGTTCTGATAGTGCAAACGGCTCAGGCGTTCCGCCGCAACTTCACCCAGCTCTTTAATCAGTTCAATGGTATAAACCTTCTTTACTAGTTGCGACAATATGGCAGTTTGATAGCCTGAGCCGGTTCCTACTTCCAACACGCAATGCGACTGCTCTGGCTGCAACAGATCAGTCATCAGTGCCACGATATAAGGTTGTGATATGGTTTGCCCGTCGCCGATAGGCAAGGGGCCATTATCGTAGGCATAGGGTTGTAGGTTTTCTGGCACGAACTCTTCGCGTGGAGTTTGACGCATTGCTTCCATGACTTCCGGCGCCAACTTGTTTTTACCGATCAAGTGACGGGTAAATGCCACTTCACTTTCAATATCGGCAATCATGTGTTTGACCGTGGTTTTCATGTGAGGGTGCGGGCCGCTATTCGGTCAGGTCCCTTCTTGCCAGGAAGACAAGTATTGTTGCTGTTCTGCGGTGAGGGCGTCTATCTGCATGTTCATGGCAGCCAGTTTGAGTCGGGCCACTTCCTGGTCGATTTTCGCAGGAACATTGTGGACCTGGTTAGTCAATGTTTCGTGCCGGGTAACCAGGTGAATGGCACACAGCACCTGGTTGGCAAAGCTCATGTCCATTACCGTTGAGGGATGACCTTCTGCAGCAGCAAGATTAACGAGGCGCCCTTCGGCGAGCAGGCGAATTTTACGGCCGTCTTTAAGAGTATATTCATCGACCGAAGGACGGGGTCGATGCTTGTTAACACTCATCGCTTCCAATGCAGGAATATTGATCTCAACATTGAAGTGGCCAGAATTCGCCAGCACACAGCCATCTTTCATGTTCTCAAGGTGTACCTGGTCGATCACGTGTTTATCACCCGTGGCGGTAATGATGAAGTCTGACTGGCCGGCCGCTTCAAGTAGCGGCATGACACGGTAGCCATCCATTGCCGCTTCCAATGCCCGTAAGGGTTCAACCTCGGTGATGATGACATTGGCACCATGACCTTTGGCGCGCATGGCAATGCCACGGCCACACCAGCCATAACCAACGACACTCAGGGTTTTACCGGCAATTAATATGTTCGTTGCCCGAATGACACCATCCAATGTGCTCTGACCGGTACCATAACGATTATCAAATAAATGTTTGGTCATCGCGTCATTAACGGCAATAACCGGGAATTTCAGTGCCCCATCTTTTGCCATCGCGCGTAGACGAATTACGCCGGTGGTGGTTTCCTCGGTGCCTCCCAGCATGTTTGTTATCAGGTCAGTACGGTGCTTGTGGATTTCACTGACCAGATCCGCCCCATCATCCATGGTGATCACCGGCTGGTGATCCAATGCGGCATTTATGTGTTGATAGTAGATTTCCGTGCTTTCGCCACGAATGGCATAAACAGGAATTTTATAATGTTCCACCAGGGCGGCAGCCACATCGTCCTGGGTACTCAATGGGTTGCTGGCGCAGAGTACCAGCTCAGCGCCTGCTGCCTTCAGGGTTCGGGCGAGATTGGCGGTTTCTGTGGTGATGTGCAGACAACCACTCATGCGAATTCCCTGCAAGGGGCGTGTCTTGCTAAAGCGTGTGGTCAACTCACGCAGAACGGGCATTTCCTGCATGGCCCATTCGATGCGGTTTTGTCCTTGATCCGCGAGAGCAAGGTCTTTGATATCACAGTCAGTGCTACTCATGATTGGCTGTTCCTTCTGTTATCAAGCATCATGAAGGCGTCAGGTATTCCCACAGTTGTTTGAGTTCGTGGCGGGAAATGGTTATTCCATATTGTTTGGACAATTGCTGTTGCGCCTCTTGCAGGGTTTTTGGCACCGGTGCCAGGCGCTGAATAAAGTCGGAAATATCTTCTACCCTTGCCCAAGGATAGATCAACCAACGCCACTTGACGATCTTCCTGGCATGGTAGTCGACGCTACGGTGGGTAGTGGTTTTATGATGCATGACGGCGGTACGCACTTCGCTTGGTCCAAAGCTAACTAAGTGTTGCAGGGCGACGTCAAGGGTATCACCACTGTCGTTGACATCGTCAACCAGCAACACTCGCTGGTTTTCGATATTAGTACACAGGGGATAGCGAATCACAGCTTGTTCCTGTTTGGTGGAACCTGACAAATAGTGTTCTATCTTGATACTCGTCAACGCCATGATGTCGAGGTAATCACACAGCAGACGTGCAGGCACGAACCCACCGCGCCCAATGGCAACCACGACATCAGGATGATACTCTGACTGCCTGACCAGGTTTGCAAGGCGCAGGCACAGTCGTTGTACCTCAGACCATGAGATCAATTCACAACGCAATTGCTATCGCCATTCCCTTAAGTTTAGAGGCGCTACTGATATCCCGATTAAGGGATAAGCCATTTACCGTTCTCTGCCAATGATTGCATACTGATAGGAAAAGTGTAGCCTGTTAATTCCGGCTTGATAGCGAATCCAGCTTGCACCAGGGTTGAGAATATGAAGGACGATGAGTGTGTCAGCTTTCTGCAGTGGGCATTACCTCAGCTCCATATGCGTTGGTCAGGATTTCGCAAGATCCGCACACGGGTATGCAAGCGGATCCAACGGCGAATAACCACTCTGCAGTTGACGAGCGTGAGCGACTATTCGGCTTATATTGAAAGGCATTTTGAGGAATGGCAGAAACTTGATGAAATATGTCAGGTAACAATTTCCCGTTTCTACCGTGACAAGATGGTGTTCGCCTATCTGGCGGAAACGGTGTTACCGGCACTGTGCCAACGAGCGCTGCAGCAGGGGAGGCGGGAACTTCGAGTCTGGAGTATCGGCTGTGCCTCGGGGGAAGAACCCTACAGCCTGGCGCTGTTATGGGCGTTTTGTCTGAAAGCGCGGTTCCCACAAATGGAACTGCATATCCTGGCAACAGATACGAAATATGCATTACTCCGCCGCGCACAACGCGCCTGTTACCCATTTAGTAGTGTCAGAAACCTGCCTGTCCAATGGCGCGAGCAGGCGTTTTCGAAGACTAATGATGATTATTGTCTGCTGCCCGTTTATAAGCAGCGGATTACATTTCAATATCATGATATACGTCAGCCAGTTCCTGCCAGCGGTTTTGATCTGATTTTATGTCGCAACCTGGCCTTTACCTACTATGATCAGGCTTTGCAATCGCGTATCGCAGAACAACTGATGACGGCTTTACAACCGGCTGGTGCGCTGGTGCTGGGAGTGCATGAAGCATTACCGGCTGAATACCCGAATGTCGAAATCTGGTCAAAACGATTCAGTATTTATACCAAACATCAATAATTCGGGATTGAACTATTATTTAAGTATCAGGCGTGTGAGATATACCATCGTGCCAGGGACAGGAATCTTAAGCAGTAAGCCTTGGAGTTACTCATCAAGCAATCAGGGGGTAATTATGAAACAACCCTTAGAAATCACTTT
This sequence comes from uncultured Gammaproteobacteria bacterium, assembly GCA_965368945.1. Lineage (GTDB taxonomy): Bacteria > Pseudomonadota > Gammaproteobacteria > UBA6429 > Thiohalophilaceae > JAHEIJ01. Next base: position 528 of record CBDUOW010000047.1, on the reverse strand, counting down.
TCGTGACATTCCGCATTCCGATGCTCTTGAAGCAGACATTCGTGATAAAGCCGGAAAACTGGATCAATTTTATGATCGGATTATGGCGTGTCGTGTGATGGTGGAGGCGCCGCATGGCCATCACCATAAAGGCAACCTGTACCATATCAGGATTGATTTAACCGTGCCTGACGGCGAGTTAGTGGTAAGTCGTGCGCCGAAAGAACACCATGCCCATGAAGATGCCTATGTGGCCGTGCGTGATGCGTTTGATGCGGCACGTCGGCAACTGCAGGACTATGCGAGAAAACAGCGTGGTAAGGTCAAGAGCCATGAAGTGTCGCCCCATGGCAGTATCACGGAATTAATACCCATGGAGGATTATGGACGCATCCAGGATACCGAGGGCAGGGATATTTATTTCCATCGCAACAGCATTGTCGATGCGGATTTTGATGCACTCGAGATCGGTGACGAGGTGTGGTTTACCGAGGAAATGGGTGATGCCGGGCTGCAGGCCAGCAGCGTGCACATTGTGGGCAAGCATCA
>CBDUOW010000046.1:0-10332 GCA_965368945.1 uncultured Gammaproteobacteria bacterium | reverse complement strand
TTTCGGGCTGAACCGTTACAATAAGTTCCATGTCAGGAAATTCATTCGGAAAACTATTTACCGTAACCGGTTTTGGCGAAAGCCATGGGCCGGCGATTGGCTGTATCGTGGATGGTTGTCCTCCCGGCATGGCGCTAAGCGAAGCAGATCTGCAAGACGACCTGGATCGACGCAAGCCGGGTAAAAGCCGGCATACTACCCAGCGTCGCGAGGCGGATCAGGTTCGCATTCTCTCCGGGGTGTTCGAGGGTGTAACGACCGGGACGCCGATAGCCCTGTTGATTGAAAATACCGATCAGCGTTCCAAGGATTATTCCGAAATCATGCACCGTTTTCGTCCCGGGCATGCCGATTATACCTATCAACAGAAGTATGGCCTGCGAGACTATCGTGGTGGCGGCCGTTCATCGGCACGGGAGACCGCAATGCGTGTCGCGGCCGGTTCCATTGCCAAGAAATACCTGGCGGAAAAATACGGCATCCTGATTCGTGGTTACATGGCCCAGCTGGGGCCGATTAAATACGAAAATTTTGACTGGGACGCGGTGGAAAAGAACGTTTTTTTCTTTCCCGATGCGGCCAAGCTGGACGAGCTTGAGGCCTATATGGATGCGCTACGTAAGGAAGGTAATTCCATTGGCGCGCGTATTAACGTGGTGGCCAGCGGGGTACCTCCCGGTTTGGGTGAACCCATCTTTGATCGTCTGGATGCGGATCTGGCCCATGCGCTGATGAGTATCAATGCGGTCAAAGGTGTTGAGATTGGGGCCGGGTTTGACTGCGTGGAACAGAAGGGTACCGAGCATCGTGATGAAATTACACCTGAGGGATTTGTCTCCAACCATGCGGGTGGTGTCCTGGGCGGTATTTCCTCAGGACAGGATATTCTTGCCAGCCTCGCCCTCAAGCCGACATCCAGCCTTCGCCTGCCTGGCCGTAGCGTTGATATCCATGGTAATCCGGTTGAGGTCATCACCAAGGGACGGCATGATCCCTGTGTTGGCATCCGTGCGACCCCCATTGCCGAAGCCATGATGGCAATTGTCTTGATGGATCATGTATTGCGTCATCGTGCGCAAAATATGGATGTAAAATCCATTACACCCATTATTCCTTCAACTGCTTAAGAACATCTATTGTTGCAGCGAAAGGAAGATGCGTGTTTAAGAAAAAACGCCCGTACCATTTCGTAACATGTTGATGTTTTAATCCTTCCGCTTGTGACTTCCATGCCATATTGGCGCCTTTCCGGATTTTACTTTTTTTATTTCGCCAGTTTAGGTGCGTTACTGCCGTACTGGGGCTTGTATCTCAAATCACTGGGATACGATATCACGGCGATCGGTAATGTGATGGCCATCATTATGGCTACCAAGATCATCTCGCCCAACATCTGGGGCTGGATTGCGGACCACACGGGTCGTCGAATGGCCATTGTTCGCATTGGCAGTCTGTGTGCTGCGCTGGCCTTTGCGGGGGTGTTTTTCCAGGATGGTTTTGTCTGGCTGGCCATCGTGATGATGCTGTTCAGTTTTTTCTGGAACGCGGCCTTACCGCAATTCGAAGCGACGACTTTTAATTTTCTGGGTGATAACGCTCATCGCTACAGCTCGATCAGGTTGTGGGGATCAATCGGCTTTATTGTGACCGTTTGGGGGCTGGGGAGCGTCATGCAGGGGCAGGGGATTCAATTACTGCCCTGGATTCTTTTTGGCCTGTTTGCTGCAATCTGGATTAATAGTCTGCTGGTGCCGGAAGAGGCGGCCGGCCATTTACCATTAGACCATACACCGTTACGCAAGATACTTTCCCAGCCGCATGTGCTGGGCCTGTTGCTGGTGTGTTTTCTGTTACAGGCCGGACATGGTCCCTATTACACGTTCTATTCCATTTATATGAAATCCCATGGCTATTCTTTAAGCCAGATCGGTGGTTTATGGGCGCTTGGCGTGATTGCCGAAGTGATCGTGTTCCTCTGGATGCATCGCCTGGTACCGAAGTTTGGTCTGCGAAACCTGCTATTGGCCAGTTTGTTACTGGCGGGGGTACGTTGGTTATTGATTGGTCTGTTTCCCGAACATCTGAGTGTCATGTTGCTGGCGCAATGTCTCCACGCGGCAACCTTCGGGATTTTCCACGCCGCCGCGATTCAGTTAATCCATACCTATTTCAGGGGCAAGCATCAGGGCAAGGGCCAGGCCTTGTACAGTAGTTTAAGTTTTGGCGCAGGCGGAGCACTGGGCAGTTTTTATAGTGGTTATGTGTACGATTATTTTGGCGCGTTGCAGATGTTTGTCATTGCAGCCGCTATTAGCCTGCTTGCTTTTTTCATCGCCTGGTATTCGATTCCGGCTGATAAAACCACCTGATTGCCGCACGTGAACCGGGCGTGTGAGGGACAGGTCTAAATTACGGTGAACTCACCACCAGTTGTGAGTCAACTTGCTGCACACCATCAAGCTGGTAGACCTGGTTGATAATCCGTTGGACTTCGTCTGCTGAGGACACTTTCCCTTCTAAGGTTACAACGCCATTCATTGTATGCACATCAAATTGAGCGAGATTCCCCACGAGGTTTTGTACACGTTTTGTAATGTCCGTATCCTTGCTGACCTGTTCCATTGTCCGGCCGTCGTGTTGCTCGTGCACACCGCCTGTTTGACCACCAGCCATCACAAAGCTGGTGCATGCGGTCGATAATAAGGCGTAGCCGAGAAAGAGAATGCGGAAAATCATGGATAGTAGGATAACCAAACTATGAGCAGAACCCAATGCCGATTTTAATTATTCGTTTTCGGTAAGTAATCCAGCATGGCCTGGGCGGCGTTGGAGAGTGTCCGCCCCCCGTGCCAGACAGCTCCAAGTCGGCGACTCAACTGGATATTGCTGACCTTCAATACCCGCAATTCATCACTCAGCATGGTGTGTGGCAGGACACTCCAGCCCAGTCCCACACTGACCATCATTTTGATGGTTTCCAGATAATTCGTTCCCATGCGAATCGGAATGCTCAGCCCCAGGGGCTGAAAGGCCTGCTCGATCACTTCGCGGGTGTAGGTGCCGGGCGCCGGCAGAATCGCCGGATGCTCACACAGCCGGGCCGGGTCAATCGGAGCGGCTTCGGCCACCAGGGGGTGCTCGGGATTCACAATGAAATCCAGCGGATCCGGCCAGATAAGGCGGGTCTGCAGTTCTGCTGGCGAATCCAGCGGCAAGGTCACCACGCCCAGTTCCAGGTCACCGTGCAGAACGGCGCGACAGGCGTCCTCTGAGTCCATAAAATGCAGGTCCAGTTCCACCTCGGGATAGGAGGCGCTATAGCGACGCAACACCGGGGGCAGGCGATGCAGGCCGATATGGTGGCTGGTACCGACCCGCAAACGCCCGGCAATCTGGCCTGAGAGGTTGGAAATCTCACGACGGCTGTCTTCCACTTCCAGCAGGATATGACGCGCCCGGGGTAACAGGGCATGACCGCTTTCGGTGAGACTGACACCACGGCCAATCCGATCGAACAAGCGGGTACCCAGCTCCGATTCCAGCAGGGCGATACGTTTGCTGATGGCAGGTTGGGTCAGAAAGAGCCGTTCTGAGGCGACTGAAAAGGACCCGGATTCGGCAACCGCAACAAAGGCCTGTAAAGCGGCGATATCCATAGTATAACTATCTGGAATAGATATTATGAAAATAATGAATTAGAGTAATAGTATAGCAGGGTTTACTATTAGCGCTTGCTTCGAGGAGGACACATGACTGGCAAGACCTTGTACGACAAGTTGTGGGATGCCCATATGGTGCGCGATAACGGTGATGGTACCGCCCTGTTGTATATCGACCGCCACCTGGTGCATGAGGTGACTTCACCCCAGGCATTTGAAGGCTTGCGCCTTGCCGGCCGCAAACCCTGGCGAGTGGGTGCCAACCTGGCGACACCGGATCACAATGTTCCCACCACGGATCGTGCTCAAGGGATTGTCGATCCCGTTTCACGCTTGCAGGTGGAAACCCTGGATGCCAATTGTGCAGCCTTCGGCATTACCGAGTTCAAAATGAATGATCTTCGCCAGGGTATCGTGCATGTGATTGGACCGGAAGAAGGGGCGACGCTGCCCGGGATGACCGTGGTGTGTGGCGATTCCCATACCTCGACCCATGGGGCGTTTGGCGCTCTGGCCTTTGGCATCGGTACCTCGGAAGTCGAGCACGTCCTTGCCACCCAGTGTCTGGTACAGAAAAAATCCCGCGCCATGCTCGTTAGCGTTGATGGCCAGACACCGGCGGGTGTCACGGCAAAAGACATTGTCCTGGCTATCATCGGCCATATCGGGACGGCCGGCGGAACCGGCTATGCGATTGAATTCGGTGGGGACGCGATCCGCGCGCTTTCGATGGAAGGTCGCATGACCCTCTGTAATATGGCGATTGAAGCAGGCGCGCGCGCCGGCATGGTGGCGGTGGATGACAAAACCATCGAGTACGTCAAAGGTCGGCCCTATGCTCCAAAAGCGAAGATATGGGAACAGGCGGTGGCCAACTGGCAAACACTGCACAGTGATGCGGATGCCAAGTTCGACAAGGTGATTCATCTCGACGCCGGGAACCTCAAGCCACAGGTGACCTGGGGGACATCGCCTGAAATGGTTGTCAGCGTGGATGGCGAGGTCCCTGATCCGGCGGCCGAGCGTGATGAAGTGAAGCGTGAAGGCATGAAGGCGGCCCTGAATTATATGGGCTTGCAACCCAACACTCCCATGGTGGAGATCAAACCGGATGTGGTGTTCATTGGATCCTGTACCAATTCACGCATCGAAGATTTACGCGAAGCCGCCAGGGTGGCCAAGGGTCGCAAAGTGGCTGATTCCATTAAACAGGCACTGGTGGTACCGGGATCAGGCCTGGTTAAACAGCAGGCTGAACAGGAAGGCCTGGATAAGATTTTCATCGACGCCGGTTTTGAATGGCGTGAACCCGGCTGCTCCATGTGTCTGGCAATGAATGCCGATCGCCTGCAAGCGGGGGAACGCTGTGCCTCAACCTCAAATCGAAATTTCGAAGGCCGGCAAGGCCAGGGTGGACGTACCCATCTGGTGAGTCCGGCTATGGCTGCCGCCGCTGCGGTGACAGGGCATTTTATTGACGTTCGGGAACTCGGTTAGACAAGCACAGATTTTGCGGAGGTGTGACAGAATGGAAAAATTTGAAACCTTAACGGGCATCGTGATGCCATTGGACAGACCCAATGTCGATACGGATGCGATAATCCCCAAACAGTTTCTTAAATCCATCAAGCGGAGCGGATTTGGTCCGAACCTGTTTGATGCCTGGCGCTATCTTGATCAGGGTGAGCCTGGGATGGACAATTCGACTCGGCCGTTGAACCCGGACTTTTTGCTTAACCAACCCCGCTATCAGGCTTCCCAGGTATTGTTGGCGCGAGAGAACTTTGGTTGTGGATCCAGTCGCGAGCATGCTCCCTGGGCCTTACTCGACTACGGTTTTCGTGTAATCATTGCGCCCGGTTTTGCGGATATTTTTTATAACAACTGTTTCAAGAACGGGATTCTCCCCATTGTGGTGAATGCCGATCAGGTTGATCAGATGTTCAAACAGGTCGAGGCCGAGGAAGGTTATCAATTAACCATTGATCTGGCGGCGCAAACGATTAGCAAACCGGACGGCGAAGTGATTCAGTTTGAGATCGACGCGTTTCGCAAGCATCGACTGTTAAATGGACTGGATGATATTGGCCTGACCTTGCAATATGTGGATGACATTCAGGCTTATGAGAAGAAGCGACAACAGGAAGCGCCCTGGTTGTTTCAAAATGTGTAACAGGAACAAATAGTACTTCCTTCATTGCGTTCCGAATGACAACTTAATTTGAATAGTAGGCAAGACAATGACAAAGAAAATCGCAGTATTACCCGGTGATGGTATCGGGCAGGAAATTGTTGCCGAAGCCGTGAAAGTAATCGACTGTCTACAAACAGACTTTGATCTTAATGTGGAACTGGAAGAGGCCCTGGTGGGTGGCAGTGCATTTGACAATTGTGGTTCTCCCTTACCGGAAACTACCATGCAGTTGGCCAGGCAGGCTGATGCCGTATTGCTGGGTGCTGTCGGTGGCCATAAGTGGGAAGCACTGGATATTTCCGTGCGGCCGGAAAAAGGTCTGCTGGGCTTGCGTGCCGGCCTTGGCCTGTTTGCGAATTTACGACCTGCGATCCTGTATCCGCAATTGGCTGATGCTTCGACCCTTAAACCGGAAATTGTTGCCGATCTCGATATCATGATCGTGCGCGAATTAACCGGCGGGATTTATTTTGGTCAACCTCGTGGCGTACGCACACTTGAAAATGGTAAACGCGAGGGATTCAACACCCTGGTGTATTCGGAACCGGAAATTCGCCGCATCGGCAAGGTGGCCTTTGAAATTGCCGCCAAACGCAACAAGCGGGTTTGTTCGGTCGACAAAGCGAATGTTCTGGAGTGTACCGAACTGTGGCGTGAGGTCATGATTGACGAGGCCTGTAATTATCCGGAAATCGAGTTGTCGCACATGTATGTCGACAATGCGGCGATGCAATTGGTGCGGGCACCAAAACAGTTTGATGTGATGGTCACGACCAATATGTTTGGTGATATTTTGTCAGATGCGGCGGCGATGTTAACCGGGTCGATTGGCATGCTGCCTTCCGCTTCGCTCGATGAGAACGGCAAGGGTATGTACGAGCCGATACATGGTTCGGCGCCGGACATCGCCGGCCAGGGTGTGGCTAATCCGCTGGCAACTATTTTGTCAGTTGCCATGATGCTGCGTTATAGCCTGGATGAAGCGGGCATGGCGGACAGAATCGAAGCCGCGGTTCGTAACGTGCTGGATCAAGGCCTGCGCACTCAGGATATTTTCAGTGAAGGTATGCGCAAAGTGGGTACCAGCGAGATGGGTGATGCGGTCGTCAGTGCAATGCGGCAGTAAAGTTGCAGTATTTACGATGAAGAGATTTGACGAGGCAGGATGATGAAAAGAGTAGGGCTAATCGGTTGGCGAGGCATGGTGGGTTCGGTGCTCATGCAGCGTATGCGGGCGGAAAATGACTTTGCCTTGATCGATCCGGTGTTCTTTACCACTTCGCAGGTTGGTGAAGCCGGACCGGATGTGGGTAAAGACATTCCGCCGTTAAAGGATGCAAAAGATATTGCAGAATTAAAAACGATGGATGCCATCATTTCCTGTCAGGGCGGTGGTTTTACCGAAGAGGTTTATCCTGAATTACGTGCCGCTGGTTGGGATGGATACTGGATTGATGCGGCTTCGACCTTGCGCATGGAAGACGACAGCATCATCGTGCTGGATCCGGTCAACCTGGATGTCATCAAGGATGGTTTGGCCAACGGAGTCAAGACCTACGTTGGCGGCAACTGCACAGTCAGTTTAATGATGATGGCGCTGGGTGGCTTGTTCCAAGGGGAGTTGATCGAATGGATCACGCCCATGACCTACCAGGCCGCTTCCGGTGCGGGCGCGCGCAATATGCGTGAGCTGCTGAGTCAAATGGGTTCCCTGCGTGATTCGGTCAGTGGCTTACTGGATGATCCGGCTTCGGCAATTCTGGATATCGATCGTGCCGTTACTGATCACATGCAGAGTAAAGCGTATCCGGTTGATAACTGGGGTGTGCCATTGGCGGGCAGTCTCATCCCGTGGATCGATTCCCAGCTTGATTCCGGGCAGAGTCGGGAAGAATGGAAGGCGGAAGTCGAGACCAATAAAATTCTTGGCCGCAGCGGTAATCCGATTCCGATTGACGGTCTTTGTGTACGCATTGGCGCGATGCGTTCTCACAGCCAGGCATTGACCATCAAGCTGAAGCAGGATGTCCCGCTTGATGAGATCCATAGCATGCTGGATGAAGCGAATGACTGGGTGAAGGTCATTCCTAACGAGCGCGATGTCACTATGCGGGAGCTGACACCGGCGGCAGTCAGCGGAACGTTGACCATCCCTGTAGGCCGGTTACGCAAGCTTACCATGGGGCAGGAATACCTGTCGGCTTTCACCGTGGGTGATCAATTGCTGTGGGGTGCCGCGGAGCCATTGCGTCGCATGTTGCGCATTTTACTGGAAGATTAATACCACGAATCATCATTGGCAGGGTGGCGCCGGGTGTATGACTTATAATTTCCCGACTCATCCTGCCGTTCCTATTCAATCCTGATTGCTGACGGTTTACTTATGAGCAAGACACTCGATATCGCCGTAGTTGGGGCAACCACCCTGGTGGGTGAAACCCTGCTTGAGCTTCTCGAGCAGCGCAAGTTTCCCCTCGGGCAACTTCGCTTGCTGGACAGGGGGGATGCGGTGGGCAAACGTCTCAGTTTCAAGGGTTCCCATATCCCGCTACAGGATATTGCCGGGTTTGATTTCTCCACGGTTGGACTGGCGCTGTTTTGTGCCGACGAAGTAATCGCGGCCGAGTTTGTACCCCGGGCTGTCGCAGCCGGGTGTGTGGTTATCGATCATTCGCCCCTGTATCGTAACGAACCTGATATCCCGCTGGTCATTCCTGAGATTAATCCGCAGGCCATCGCGGCTTATTCACAACGCGGGATCATCGCCAGTCCGGCGGCCGCGACGATTCAAATGTTGTTGTGCGCGCATCCTCTAAATGTCGCGGTTGGGTTAGAACACATTTCCGTCACTGTGTGTGCCGCGGTCTCCGAACTCGGTCGGGCCGGTGTGGAAGAATTGGCGGGTCAGACCGCCAGCCTGCTGAATGTGCGGCCCATCGAGTCGCAGGTGTTCTCCCGGCAGATCGCCTTTAATGTGTTACCGCAGGTCGGAGAGCTTGAGGAGAACGGGTATTCAATGCTGGAGAATGGGTTAGTACGGGAAAGTCAAAAAATCCTGGATTACCCTTCGCTAAAAATAAGCCCGACCATTTTACAGGCACCGGTGTTTTTTGGTCATGGCATGGTGTTGGCGATACAAACGCAAAAGCCAATTGAGCTTGAGCAGGCCCGCAGTCTGTTGGCGAAATCATCTGCGCTGGAAGTGGTTGATGCCGTCACTGAGGGTCCGACTGCCGTGACCGAGGCAGCAGGAAATGATGCGATTTATGTTGGGCGTTTGCGTGCCGATATGTCTCTGGAAGGCGGTATTACACTCTGGGCGGTTACGGATAACAGCCGCAAAGGAGCCGCATTAAACGGTGTTCAAACGGCTGAAATTTTGGTAAAAGACTATTTATAAGCTATAGTTAGTGCATACTTATAAAGATTATTCAAAGTTAATTAGGATAACTAATTGATATATAAGAAGTTTGGGGTGCGCTGCGCGCGCGCGACGGGATTTGTACGGAGTGGAGAAGTACTATGATGCGTAAGCTGGTCGCCTTCCTGACCGCCGCGATATTGATCTGTCTGCCGCTCACGGCAAACGCGGTAGGGTTCGGGAGTCTAAAGCTCAATTCCTCACTGAATGAACCCCTGAATGCTGAAATCGAGCTGATGTCCGTGACCTCGGCTGATATCAGCAGTATGTCAGTCAAGCTGGCTTCTTCAGATGCATTTCTCCGTGCCGGTATGGATCGTTCCGCCATTCTGGGTGAAATGAAGTTTGCCATTCAACAGCACGATAATGGCGCTTATTATATTGTTATTACCTCCAAATCCCCCGTTCGTGAACCCTTTCTGAACTTCCTGCTGGAAATGAACTGGCAGAATGGTCGCATGCTGCGCGAGTACACCATGCTGTTGGATCCCCCAAACATGGTGCGCAAAAAGCCAACGGTGGTAGAAGCACCTGCGACGATTGCAGCCGCGGAAGTCGCGCAACAGGAAGCAGTGGAGCCAGCTGCCACGCCCTTTGTCGAGATGCCGGCGGATGCTGCAGTAATCGAACCGGAACCTGAGTTCGAAGTGGTTTTACCGGAAGAGACCGAGTTCCCACTGGCGGAAACGGCTGCTGTTGCGGGGGCTGTGACGGTATTGAGCGATGAAGGTCAGGTTGTCGAGCCGACATCGGAGGATGTGCCTGTCCTGGTTGATGAGGAACGGGTTGCCCAGCCGTTACCGGATGATGTGCCGGTTCTGAGTGAAGATGGCGTACTAACCGAAACAGTATTTGAAGATGCGCCCGTCCTGGCGGAAGAAGAGCTGGTTACCGAGCCGGTGGTGGAAGAAGTGGCCGTCCTGAGTGAAGAAGGGCTGGTGCTTGAACCGGCACCGGAAGATGTGCCGGTGCTGAGCGAAGAGGGGTTTGTGGTTGAACCGGCACCGGAAGATGTGCCGGTGCTGAGCGAAGAGGGTTTTGTCGTTGAGCCTGACGAT